>NZ_AUIS01000008.1:0-70556 GCF_000423825.1 Thermithiobacillus tepidarius DSM 3134 | reverse complement strand
CACGAATCACGAATCACGAATCACGAATCACGAATCACTTAAAACATGGCCCGCCTCTATCTCGCCTCTCGCTCGCCCCGGCGCCTGTCGCTGCTGGCGCAGCTCGGCGTTCACGCGCACGTGCTGCCGGCGGACGTCGACGAGACGCCGCGGCCCGGCGAGCCGCCGGCCGCGCTGGCGCTGCGGCTGGCCGGGGACAAGGCACGGCGTGCCTGGGAAATGGTGCAGGCGCAGGGGCTGCCGCCGGGGCCGGTGCTGGGCTCGGACACGGTGGTGGCCTTGGCGGACGGCCGGGTGCTCGGCAAGCCGGCGAATGCGGCGGACGGTGTGGCCACCCTGCTGCAGTTGGCCGGGCGCAGCCATGAGGTGATCACCGCCGTGGCCCTGCACGGCCCTCAGGGCGAACGGACCGCCGTCAGCCGCAGTCGGGTGACCTTCCGCGCCATCGACGAGGCGGGCGGCTACGCCATCCAGGGTTTGGGCGCGGTCTTCGTGGAGCGCATCGAGGGCTCCTACAGCGGGATCATGGGGCTGCCGCTCTTCGAGACGGCGGCATTGTTGAAGGCGTGCGGGATGGAGGTGCTGTGAGCGAGGAGGTGCTGATCAACGTCACGCCCCAGGAGATCCGGGTCGCGCTGGTGGAAAACGGCGTGCTGCAGGAGGTGCAGATCGAGCGGGCGCGCAGCAAGGGGCTGCTGGGCAACATCTACAAGGGCCGCGTCAGTCGCGTGCTGCCCGGCATGCAGGCCGCCTTCGTGGATATCGGCCTGGAGCGTGCCGGCTTCCTGCATGCCGCCGACGTGATGGGCGGCATCGGCGAGCGCGAGGAAGCGCTGGTGGACACCGGCGAGCCGCCCATGGAACCCTCGCATGCCCCGCGGCCCATCAACGAGCTGCTGTACGAAGGCCAGCAGGTGGTGGTGCAAGTGGTCAAGGATCCGCTCGGCACCAAGGGCGCGCGCCTGACCACCCACATCACGCTGCCGGCGCGCTTCCTGGTCTACATGCCCTTTGTGCGCCACCTGGGCGTGTCCACACGCATCGAATCCCCGGAGGAGCGCGCCCGGCTCAAGGGTGTCATGGAGGGGCTGATCCCGCCGGAGGAAGAGGGCGGCTACATCATCCGCACCATGGCCGAGGGGGCTTCCGCCGAGGAGCTGGCCCGCGACGTGGCCTTCCTGCGCAAGCTCTGGCAGGCCATCCGCAGCCGCATCGAGGAGTCGGCGGCGCCCGCCGAAGTGCACCAGGACTTGAACCTGGCCATGCGCACCATGCGCGACGTGATTTCCGAGGACATCCAGAAGGTGCGCATCGACTCGCGCGAGACCTACCAGGCGGCGCTGCGCTTCGCGGAAAAGCTGATCCCGGAGGTGGTGGACTGCATCGAGCTCTACACCGGCGAGCGCCCGCTCTTCGAGCTCTATTCCGTGGAGGACGAGATCGCCCGCGCCCTGGACCGCAAGGTGCCGCTCAAGTCCGGCGGCTATCTCGTCATCGACCAGACCGAGGCGCTCACCACCATCGATGTCAACACCGGCGGCTTCGTCGGCAAGCGCAACCTCGACGAGACCATCCTCAAGACCAACCTGGAGGCGGCCTCGGCCATCGCCCGCCAACTGCGCCTGCGCAACCTGGGCGGCATCATCATCCTCGATTTCATCGACATGCACGACGAGGAGCACAAGCGCCGGGTGCACCGCGCGCTGGAAAAGGCCCTGGCCCGCGATCGCGTGCGCACCACGCTCACGCAGATCTCCGCATTGGGGCTGATCGAAATGACGCGCAAGCGCACCCGCGAGAGTCTGGCGCGGGTGCTGTGCGAGCCCTGTCCCTACTGCGGCGGCCGCGCCGTGATGAAGACGCCGCAGACGGTCTGCTACGAAATCTTCCGCGAGATCATGCGCGAGTGCCGCGCCTACCCGGCGGAGAAGTTCATGGT
The DNA here is from genome assembly GCF_000423825.1 of Thermithiobacillus tepidarius DSM 3134. Taxonomy (NCBI): domain Bacteria; kingdom Pseudomonadati; phylum Pseudomonadota; class Acidithiobacillia; order Acidithiobacillales; family Thermithiobacillaceae; genus Thermithiobacillus; species Thermithiobacillus tepidarius. The sequence continues at coordinate 68,617 of NZ_AUIS01000008.1, read as the reverse complement.
GCTGGCCAGCAAGCGGGTGGTGGAACTGCTGCTGGACGAGGAGAACACCGGGCTGGCCATGCTGGAGGCCTTCATCAAGCGCCCCATCACCCTGCAGATCGAGCCCGACTACACCCAGGAGCAGTTCGACATCATCCTGATGTAGCGCCATCTCAGCCTTGCGGTCTGCACGCGGAAGAGCATGGCACGGCCGTGTCGATCGCGGTTTGGACACCATGTTGACGGGTTCGGCTGGAGCTGCCGATAAAAAAGCCCGCCGAAAGGCGGGCTCAATCCTTGAGGAGAAGCCATCGCAACCGTGGCGCAGCGGCGCACCGCTGCGCGGGTTGGATTTAGAAGTAGAACTGCGTCTGCAGCTGGACCACGTTGGCCGAGGTGTCGTCGGTGGTCTTGGCCAGCGCGGGCGTGTCGTACTTGTGGTGTACCCAGTTCAGGCCGACCTTCATGCTGTGGCCCTTCAGGTAGTAGTTGGCGCCGAGCGTGGTGATCTTCTGGGTCTGGTCGGCCCGCTCGGAGTTGTGGTCGAAGTTCTCATAGCGGAACGCCGGCTCCAGGTTGAGGCCGGGGATGAAGTAGCCGGCCTGCACGTACCAGCCCTTCGGCTTGGTCACGAGGCCCGTGGAGGGCTCGGTCTTCATCTCGATGTATTCCGCCTGGGCGGTCAGGCCCTGCCAATGGCCGGAGAGGTCGAGGCCTTGCAGCGTGTAGTCCGCCTCGCCGGTGGCCGAACCGGCGCCCTGCTGCGTGCCGTAGCTCAGGCCCAGGGTCAGATGCTGGCCCTTGCCCAGATGGGCGTCGGACCTGCCTTTCTCCACGAGGCTGGGAGGGGAGAGCTCAATGCGGCCGATCAGGGCAGGACCGCCGCGGGTGTTGGCGCCGCCGTTCACGCCGTCGGCGACGTCGGCGTAGTAGTTGAACATGCCGCCGGCCAGCTTGCCGTGGAGCATGACGTTGGTCTGGTAGTAATCGCCGAAGAACTTCTTGGCCGCTTCCGTGGAGAACGGGCGCTCGACCAGGAGCTGCTTGGAGGAGGAAGTGAGGCTGACGCGGCTGTAGGGCAGCTTTTCCTTACCCACGCGTACGCCGAAGGCGTCGTCGAACTTGTAGTTGAAGTAGGCGTAGTGCAGTTTGGTGGTGGCGCCACCGACGTTCTTCTGGTCGGACTTGTCGGCCTCCAGCACGAAGCCGTAGGTCAGGTTCTTGGTCATGTTGCCGCCGATTTCCAGGCGGGCGCGGCGGATGTACAGGTCACTCTGGGTGGCGAAAGAGGTTACGCCGCCGAGCGTTTCCGTGGTGAGATCACCGTAGTCCCAGCGCGGCTGAAGGCGGACGCGCGCCTTCATGTTGAACTCGCTGCCGTGTTGCACCGTGCCGCCCTTGCTTTCCTTGCCAAGGATGAAATCGTCATCCGCCGCGCTGGCGACGGCGCTCATGCCCGCCACGGCCGTGGCCACGGCCGCCATCAAAACGTACTTACGCATGTAACTCTCCATTCTTTTGGGTGAAACGGGGGGTGAAGCCGAGCGCTATGCTAAGCGGCGCGTATGACGTTTTGATGACAGACTTATGAATATTTGGTTAAAAGCTAATCTGCTGTTGCATTGAGGCCACGCCGGTATGGGTGGTTTCCGGAGGGGCGGGCGGGGTTGTGGGCGTAAGTTGGAGAGCGATGCCGGGGCGGCAAGGCTATAATGTCGGTGACGCCTACGCGCCGAGACCAATATGCTGCATTTTCCTCGTTACCAGAACACGGCCCTCGCCAGGGGGCTGATGATCCTGCTGGCTTGCCTGGCAGCGGGCGGCTGTGCCCATCGGGTGGACGGCCGCCTGCACTATGTCACGCCCGCGCCGGCGGGCGTGCATGCGCCCGAGTTCCGGCGCGCGGCGGAGGCCCTGGGGCAGGCGGAGATCATCGACGGCAACCAGGTCGAGTTGCTGCAGAACGGCGATGAAATCTTCCCCACCATGTTGCGCGCCATCGCCCAGGCCCGGCACACCATCAATTTCGAGACCTATATCTTCTGGTCCGGCAAGGTGGCCCAGCGCTTTGCCGACGCGCTCGCCGAACGCGCCCGCGCCGGCGTGCAGGTCAACGTGCTCCTGGACGCGGTCGGCTCCCGCAAGATCTCGCCGCAGCAGCTGGCGCAGATGGAGGCGGCGGGCTGCCAGGTGGCGTGGTTTCACCCGGCGCGCCTGCGCACCATGGGGCGCCTGAACGACCGAACCCATCGCCGCATCCTGGTGGTGGACGGCCGGGTGGGCTTCACCGGCAGCGTGGGCATCGCCGACCCCTGGCGCGGGCGGGCGCAGAGCCCCGATCACTGGCGCGATACCCAGGTGCGGGTCACGGGTCCGGCGGTGGCGCGGATGCAGGCGGCGTTCGCCGAGGATTGGCAGGAGGCCACGGGCCGGGTCTTTGCCGGCGATGCCTACTATCCCCCCCTGAGCCGGACGGCGGATCATCCGGTGCAGGTGGTCAAGAGCTCGCCGGCGGGCAGCGGCGCGCCCACCATCCGCATGCTCTTCGACCTGGCCATCCGCTCGGCGCGCCAGTCCATCTACATTGCCAACTCGTACTTTCTGCCGGATCGTCTGGCCACTCAGGAACTGGTGGCGGCCCGGCGCCGCGGTGTGGAGGTCAAGATCCTGGTGCCGGGCCGCTGGATCGACGTGGGCGTGGTGCAGGCGGTGAGCCGGGAGAGCTACGGGCCGCTGCTGGCGGCGGGGGTGGAGATCTACGAATACCAGCCGACCATGATGCACGTGAAGGCCATGGTGGTGGATGGCGTGTGGTCGAGCATCGGCTCAGCCAACTTCGACAACCGCTCCTTCGCCATCAACAACGAGATGAACCTTAACGTCTACAGCCGGGATTTCGCCATCGAACTCGAAGGCGCGTTTTTCGCGGATCTGGCCGAGAGTCGACCGGTCACCGCCGGGGAATGGCTGAAACGCTCCGCCTGGCAGCGCTTGAAGGGTGCCGTGCTGGCGCCGATCGAGGCCTATCTGTAGTCGCTGCCCCCCCCCCCCCCCCCCCCCCCCCGCAGGGGCGCCGCCGTGGAGGGACTTGTTGCGGCGTAGCAGTTGGGTGAAGGAAATGGCCGGCAGGGGACGGCTGAAGTAATAGCCCTGGATGCCGTCGCACGCCTGCTGCTGCAGGTAGGCGAGCTGGTCCGCCGTCTCCACGCCCTCGGCGATCACTTTGAGGTTGAGGCTGTGGCCCAGGCTGATGACGGCATTGACGATGGCCGCGTCGCTGGGGTCCACGGTGATGTCGCGCACGAAGGAACGGTCGATCTTGAGCTTATCGATGGGAAAGCGCTTGAGATAGCTCAGCGAGGAGTAGCCGGTGCCGAAGTCGTCGATGGCCAGCCCCACGCCCATTTCCTTGAGCTGGTGCAGGACCACGGCGGCGTGCTCGGGATTGGCCATGATCAGGCTTTCGGTCAGCTCCAGCTCCAGGTACGCCGGCGCCAGGCCGGTCTCGCGGAGCACCTGGTCCACCGTGTCCACCACCGAGCCGCCGTTGGGCCCGAACTGGCGCGCCGAGATGTTGATGGTCACCCGCAGGGGCGGCAGGCCCGCGTCCTGCCAGATCTTGTTCTGAGCGCAAGCCTCGCGCAGCACCCATTCGCCGATGGGCAGAATCAGGCCGCTGTCCTCGGCCACCGGAATGAACTCGGCGGGCGACACCATCCCGCGACCGGGCTTCTGCCAGCGCAACAGGGCTTCCATGCCCATGATGCGGCCGCTTCTGAGATCCACCTGCGGCTGGTAGTTGAGCAGGAACTCCCGTCGCGTCAGCGCCCGCCGCAGATCCTTTTCCAGAGTCATGCGCGTCTGGGTCTGGGTGTTCATGTCCGCCGTGTAGAAATGGTACTGGCTGCGTCCCTCGCGCTTCGCGCGGTACATGGCCATGTCGGCGTTCTTGAGCAGATGGTCGGGATCGCTGTCGTCGAAGGGATAGATGGTGATGCCGATGCTGATGCTGGTGTGGATTTCCTGGCCGTCCAGCAGAAATGGCCGGGAGAAGGCGTCGATCAGCTGCTGCGCCAGCGTGGTCGCGTCGTCCACGTGGGCGACCTGGGTCTGGATCAGGGCGAACTCGTCGCCGCCCAGGCGCGCGACCACGTCATCGGCGGTGATGCAGGCCGCCAGGCGCTTGGTGGCGGCCTTGAGCAGCCGGTCGCCGGTCTGGTGGCCGAGGGCCTCGTTGATGACCTTGAAGCGGTCCAGGTCCAGGAAGAAGACAGCCAGCAGGCGTTCGCTGCGCTTGGCCTGGGCAATGGCCTGCTGCAGCCGATTCTGGAACAGGGCGCGGTTGGGCAGCCCGGTCAGGGCGTCGTAGTTGGCCAGGTAGTGGATCTTGGTGTAGGCCTGCTTTTGCTCGGAGACGTCGCGCCGGATGCCCAGGATGCCCTTGCGCTTGCCGTCGGCGTCGAAAAGCGGCGTCTTGACCACATCGAAATAGCGGGGCGGCTGGCCGGGAATCTTGATGCACTCTTCGCCGCGCCAGGGTTTGCCTGATTTCCAGGCCTTTTCGTCGGTTTTGGCGCAGCTGGCGTAGTACTGGCGGAAAAAGGTGGAGTCCTTGCCCAACTGCACCGCCAGCTCCTGATCCGTCTTGAACTGGTAGGCCACGTCCTGCAGGCCGAAGAGCTGGATTCCGGCGCGGTTGACCCAGAGCCACCTGCCGTTGCCATCCTTGAAAAAAATGGCGTCCGGCGACAAGTCCATCAGCTCGTGCATCATCGAGTCGATCTGCATGTCCAGCGCAGCGGACTGCGGATCAGGTCGACCTTTTTCCCTGTTTGAAATCATGCTTCGTCGATGGCTGGGCCAACCCGCTTGGTGTGAAGGGCGCTCCGCTGCCGAGGAAACGGCGTGCTGCTGCAGAGCGCGCTGATTTTTTAGCTCACTACTTACTTAACTAGCGGAAGGATGGATTCTGTCAAGGGTGGATGGGTTAGGCAAGCGGTATTTGGGATGGCACTGGGAGCGGCGGCAACTCGCTGGGTCGCTCGCGGTGGTTGGAAGTTCAGTAGAAACGTGTTGGGCTTCGCGGCACTCAGTCCAAGCTAGCTGTCTCAGTCCAGCCGACTCACCTGCGCTTGAGGGCAGCGGTAGGAGCGAGTTGGCTCGCGATGGCCTGGGCGCTGGCTTTGGTCGGCGACTGCAGGCTCTTTCGGGATTGGCCACGCCAGCCTGATTGCCCGTGCGTCAGGTCGCCGGGGCCTGCGTGAAAATCTCATCGCCGGGACCTAGGGGCGGAGCCGGGTGCTCCGCCCTTTTGTTGCCCGCCACCACCAGGAAAGCGCCCCAGGGCAAATAAGCAGGCAGGAGTGTCTCCACAATATGCGCCAGGGTTCCGCCATGCGGCAGAAATACTGCACTGCGCAGCACCAAATCCGTTGCAGGCAGGTCGCCAAGCAAAGTTCTGATCTCCCGTTGCGTATGCCAGTGGGCACCGTGGTAGGCCCCCTGCCCGCCACCGCGTCCCTTGCGCCGGTAGAGCAGGCTGCGGCGGTTGAGCAGGCCGATGGCGAAACGGCGGCGGGTTACCCGCAGCATTTCCGCCAGTGCTTGGTGCTGCTCGCGGATGAAACATAAGGCGGTGACGGAGAGGCAGAGATCAAAGCTGCCGTCGGCAAAGGGCAGGGCGCGGGCATCGCCTGGCAGGTACTGCTCCCCTGCCACGGCATGCGCTCGGGCATAGCCCAGGAAGGGAGCGTCGGGATCGACGCCGGTGACCCGCAGCTTGGAATCGGCGACGAAGCGCCGGGTAAAGTAGCCGGTGCCGCAGCCGACATCGAGCAGTGACTCGCCTGGCCGTGGGGCGAGCAGGCGTTCGAGGAGCCGGTATTCGGTTTCGCCGACCCAGGCGCCGCGCGGCCCTTGATACCAGGAATCGTAGGTGGCGGGGGTCAGCGGCACGGGCTTGGGTGTCGGGGATGGCCCGATGGCCGGAGCCCGCCTTTTGCGCACCGTATGCAAGCCGCGGATGTGTTTGGGAGACGGGTTTCAAGAGGTTCGACAGTAAGCCTCGGTTCCCCGACGCGCCTTTTGCCCCGGCGCGGACGTATCGCGCGCACCTGCTCCTCCAGGGCGGAGGTAGGGCGATGGCCTTGCTTCATTTGGCTCCTTCCACCGCCAGTCCCGCCTCTTCCCAAGCCCTGAGGCCCCCCTTCAGCACCATTGCATCCAAGCCCATGTCCCGCAAGGTGGCGGCGGCGAGGGTGGAGCGGCCGCGGCTGCCGCAGTAGAGGATGAGGCGGGCGGCGGGGTCGGGGACGGCGGTTTCGATGCGTGCTTCCAGCCGGAAGCGCGGCAGATTGAGGGCGCCGGGGATGTGGGCGGCAGCGAATTCGTCGGGCTCGCGCACGTCCACCAGCACGGCTTCTCCGCGCTTCAGCAGCGCCTGCACCGCCGTGGGATCGAGGTGGGGCAGGGCGGCTTCCAGATGCTGCAGGTGGCGTTCGTAGCGGTCCATGGCGCCTCCTCATGCCTCGGGCGCCGGGTTCAGGCGCGGGTGGGTTTCCTCGCCGACCACGGCGAGGATCAGGCCGGAGATGATCATGCTGGCGGCCACGAACCAGAAGCCGGCGCTGAGCTGGCCGCTCAGCTGCGCCACCAGGCCCAGGCCCAGGGCGCCGAAGCCGTAGCCGAGATCGCGCCAGAAGCGGTAGATGCCGAGCGCCGAGCCGCGCCAGTTGGGATGAGCGATGTCGGCCACCGCCGCGCCCAGGTTGGGGTAGAGCAGGGCCATGCCGAAGCCGGTGATGGCGGCCGACGCGGACCACCAGGCCACGCCGCTGCCGAGCTGCATGAGGCCGACGCCGACGCCGCACAGGAGCATGCCGGCGGTGATGGGCTTCTGCCGGCCGATGCGGTCCGACAGGGGGCCGGTGACGAGCTGGGAGGCGCCCCAGACGGCGCCGTAGACGCCGATGACCCAGCCGGTTTCGGCCAGGCTCAGGCCGCGGCCGTACAGAAAGACCGGGTAGAAGACCCAGACGATGGCATCCGTGAACTTTTCCACCAGCCCGGCCTGGCACAGGGCGAACATGCGCCTGTCGCGCCAGGACATGAGGGTGAAGACCTCCCAGGTGGAGGGTTGGTCGGCGATGTTGCGCGGGAAGCGGGCCACCGGGCCGCCGGCCTTGCCGGCGGCGAAGCGGGCGCTTTCCGCCTTGGCCCAGGGCAGGGTGTCGCGCACCCAGAGCAGCACCAGCGCCAGGGCCAGCACGATCACGATCAGGCCAAAGACGAAGAGCCCCTGGCGCGGCCCGAGGCCGCTGGCCAGATAGCCGGTGACCACGCCCGCCACGGCCACGGCGAAGTAGCCGGAAAACTCGTTCAGGCCGTTGACGAGGCCCTTCTGCTCCGGCCGGCTGAGATCAAGCTTGGAGGTCAGCGTCATGGACCAGGTAAGGCCCTGGTTGGCGCCGAGCAGCACGGTGGCCGCCACGATCCAGCCCCAGCTCGGGCCATACAGGATCAGGAAGGGAATGGGCAGGGCGCTGAGCCAGCCGAGCAACAGCACCTTGCGCCGCCCCAGCCGCTCCGAGAGGCGGCCGGCCACGAAGTTCATGGTGCCCTTGACGAAGCCGAAGGCGACCACGAAGGCGGCGAGCAGGGTGAAGGAGCCTTGGGGTACGCCGAATTCGGTGGTGGCCAGGGCCGGCACCACGTTGCGCATCATGCCGATGGTCAGCCCCACCAGGAAAACCTGGAGGAGCTGGTGCAGGAACTGCGACAGGTTGCTGCGGATGCCGTGCGTCAGCTCGGCGTGCAGGGCGTCCGCCTTCATCCCCGCTCCTTCTGGTCCTCGGGGAAGGGCAGCACCGTCGCCAGGGCCCGGCGCGTTTCCGTGAATTCCTCCATCTGCTCGACGACGACCTGGCGCATCAGCTCGCAGGCCTCCAGCACCTTGGGCGTGGTCAGGGTGTAGTGGCAGAAGGTGCCGCACTTCTCGCAATGCACCAGCCCGCGTGCCTTGAGGACGTTGAGATGTTGGGAAACGTTGGCCTTGGACAGGCCGGTCAGCTCCACCAGCTGACCGGCGGTGTGCTCGCCGCGGCCCAGAATGTGGATGATCTCCAGGCGCTTGGGGTGGGCGAGGGCGGCGAAGACCTCGGAGAAGAGGGCGAAGCGCGGGTTGGCCACGGTGCCTCCTAAGCGCCCGCGGCCGCCCGGCCGCAGCCCAGGTTGGCCGGCACGGCGCGCTCGATCTGCGCCGGCTTGGGCAGGTTCAGGTTGTCCATGATGGCCACGAACTCGTCCAGGGTCTTGCCGCCGCCCAGGCGCGGATTGCGCAGGCGCTCCTGCTCGATGCTGGACACCCGCCGGTGGTTGTAGTCGTGGCCCGGGTAGACCAGGGTCTCGCCCGGCAGGGTGAAGAGCTTGTCCTGCACCGAACGGTACAGGGCGGCGGCATCGCCGCTCTGGAAGTCGGTGCGTCCGCAGCCGTCGATGAGCAGGGTGTCGCCGGTGAAGACGCGGTCGCCCACCCGATAGCAGAAATCCACGTCCGTATGCCCGGGCGTATGCAACGGCTCGATGCGCAGGCTGCCCAGCTGCAGCGGTTCGCCCTCGCGCACCAGAAGGTCCGCGCAGTCCAGCTTGGCCGGGTCGGGCACGCTGATCTTGCAGCCGGTCAGCTCGCGCAGGCGCTTGGCGCCGGAGACGTGGTCGGCGTGGATGTGGGTTTCCAGGGTATAGGCCAGGGTCAGGCCGAGTTCCTGCAGCAAGGCCAGGTCGCGGTCCACCTGCTCCAGCACGGAGTCGATGAGCACCGCCTGGCGCGTGGCCTCGTCGCCGAGCAGGTAGGTGAGGGTGGAGGTGGTCGGATCGAACAGTTGCCGGAAAATCATCTTGGCTCCTTTTGCCCACTGGGGGCAGTCCAGTTATGGGTAATTGTACATTAGTTAATGAATTTTGCAACTCTTGGGGCGCAGTATAGGGGTCCGACGCCACGCCGTCCTTGATCCTGGTCAAGGCTGCCCGCGCCGGGCCTCGGTATGCTGATATGCTGGTTAGTATCGATTACAACAAGAGCGACGAGGGATGGTGAAGCGAGACATGCGGGCAACCTTGCTGGCGGGCATCCTGGGCCTGTTGCCGGCCGCGGCGGCCCCGGCCGCCGAGCACGACCACCATGGCGCAAGCCAAGCGGCCCCGGCGCTGTCCGGTCCGGTGGACCAGCGCCGGACGCTGGCGCTGGAACCCCGGGAACAGGCCATGCTGCTGCAGGAGATGCGCCTCTTTCTGAGCGGCATCCAGCAGATGACCCAGGCCCTGGCCCAGGATGACATGGCCGCCGTGGCCAAGGCGGCGCGCGCCATGGGCCGGCAGGCGACCCATGATATGCCGCCGAGCCTGATGGGCAAGCTGCCGGCCGGGTTCCGGCAACTGGGCTTCAGCGTGCACAGCGACTTCGACCAGATCGCCCTGGATGCGGAAAGCCTCGCCGATGGCCGGCATACGCTCCGGCAGTTGGACGGCACTCTGAGCAAGTGCATCGCCTGCCACGAGGCTTACCAGGTCGGCGCGCCGATGCTGGCGCCGCTGGGCGACAAGCGCTAGGCATTCCCGCGGCGCCTGGGCGGCCGGCGCGAGGTTGGCGGCGGGCCGGTTCATGCACTATGATCGTGCTAGGACCCCCGCCATGCTCAATGACGCCGACACCACGCTGCTGCGGCAGGCGCCGCTTTTTTCCGCGCTGAGCCCCGACGAACTGGCCCAGATCGCGGCCAATGCCCGTTCCCTGGAACTGGAGACGGGCGCGCTGCTGTTTCGCGAGGGGGACAAGGCGGACGCCTTTTACTTCATCGTCAGCGGCGGCATGCGCCTGTTCAAGCTGGCGCCGGACGGCAACGAGAAGGTGATCGAGCTCATTCAGGCGGGCGAGACCTTCGCCGAGGCCGTGGTCTTTCTCGGCGGGCGCTATCCGGTCTACGCCGCGGCCCTGGGACCGGCCCGGCTGCTGCGCATCGACATGGCGGATTTCATCCGCACCCTCAAGGCCAACAACAGTATGGCCATGAAGATGCTGGCCAGCATCAGCCTGCGCCTGCATCAGCTCATCAACGACGTGCGCGCCCTCAGCCTGGAGACCGCCGGGCAGCGGGTGGCCGGCTATCTGCTCGAGCACTGTCCCGCCCAGTCGGGCACGGCGACCTTCCAACTGCCCGCCCACAAGAACGTCATCGCCTCGCGGCTGGGCATCAAGCCGGAGACCTTTTCCCGGGTGCTGGCCTCCCTGCGCGACCTTGGCCTGATCGAGCTGGACGGTCCGCAGATCCGCATTCCCGATCTGGGCAAGCTGCGGCACTGGCGCGAAACCTGCGTTTGAGCCGACGTACCCGCCCCGGCCGTCTTGACCCAGATCAATGACGCCGAGGCCGTCCGGTCCTAGACTCTTTCCAAGATCCGAAAGCCGCGCCGCCGCGCGGCGCGTGATGTCCGCGAGGCATGGGAGGGGGTATGGCAGAATACCGCGGTTGTGAGTTGCCCGACGATTTGTTCTTCGATCTCGACTATGTGTGGATCCGGCCGGAGGAGGACGGCACCGTCACCCTGGGCATCACCGATCCGGCCCAGACCATGGCCGGGCGGGTGCAGAAGATCCGCATCAAGAAGGTGGGCACGGTCCTGGCGGCCGGCCGGCACGTGGCCACCCTGGAGAGCGGCAAGTGGGCCGGCGGCGTGCCCTGCCCCTTCGCCGGTACCGTGGTCGCGGTCAACGAAGCGGTGCTGGAGATGCCCAACCTGGTCAACATCGATCCTTACCACGACGCCTGGATCGCCAAGGTGCGCCCCGACGACCCCGAGCACGCCTTCGACACCCTGGCGACCGGCGCGGCCGCCGTCGAGGCCCTGCAGAAGTGGATCGACCGCTACGACGTGCAGTGCATGCGCTGCGCGGAATGAGCGGTAGACCGGCGGCTCCGCAATCCGGGCGGCCGGCACGGCGGATCGCGGGCAAGCCCGCTCCCACGGCCGGGGGCGGCAATGGGATGGCGGGCGCGGCGCCGGGGATGGCCCTTCTGAGTGGTTCGCGGCCGCGACGGCGCCTCTTGACCGAGCTCCGGTCCCGCCCCAGCCTTGCCAATCACCAATCACCAATCACCAATCACCAATCACCAATCACCAATCACCAATCACCAATCACCAATCACCAATCACCGGCGACTGCCGTTGTGCGTGGGATTTGGCCGGTAGCCGTGCTCCACGGCCCAGACGGCCGCCTCCACCCGCGAGCGCAGCCGGAGTTTTTTCAGCAGGTGCTTCACATGCACCTTGACCGTGCCCTCGCTGATGCCCAGTTCCCGGGCGATCACCTTGTTGCTCTGCCCATCTGCAACGTGTTCGAGGATGGCGCGCTCCTGCGCGGTGAGGCCGGCTTCCGCGGGTGTCCTGGGCAGGGCGTCCCCGCGCAGGGCCTGGGCCAGGATGCCGGTGAGGAGACTGCTGACGGCCACGCGCCCCTGGGCGGCGGCGTGCAGGCCCGACAGCAGTTCCTGCGGATCCGCGTCCTTGAGCAGGTAGCCATCGGCGCCGCCGCGCAGGGCGTCGACCAGGTCCTCCGCCGCGTCCGAGACGGTCAACATGAGCACGCAGGCGCCGGCATCGTGTGCCTTGAGCGATTTCAGCACGTCGATGCCGCTCATGTCCTTGAGGTTGAGGTCCAGTAGGATGCAATCGGGCCGCAGCCGCCGGGCCAAGTCGATGCCTTCGGCGCCGGAGGGCGCTTCGCCCGCGACCTCGTAGTCGTCCCGGGATTGCAGAAGCTGCACCACGCCCTTGCGGAACAGGGGGTGATCGTCGATGACGAGCACTGAGCGGCGCCGAGGCATCAACGTGGACTCCCGCTCGCGGTGCGCGGCGTGCAGCGGCCGGCGGGCGTGAAGGCCAGGGTGACCCGGGTGCCGGCGGGGCGGCGGGGCGGCGGGGCTCCACCGCGAGCGTGCCGTGCAGGCTGCGCGCCCGTTCCTGCATGATCGCCAGACCGTAATGATGCGCCGCCGGCGCCGCCCGGATGCCGATGCCGTCGTCCTCGACCGTGGCCACGACCGTGCCGTCCGGAGCGCCATGCACGGTGACCTGCGCCCGGCTGGCGCGGGCGTGGTGAACGACGTTGGCCAGGGCCTCGCGCAGCACCTGCAGCAGGTGGATCTCCTCATTGGGCGAGAGCTGCTCGCCGGCCAGCCGCACGTCCAGCGTGATGGGGAGATTGCCGCGCCCGCCGAACTCCCGCACGGTTTGTTCGAGCGCCGGGCCGAGCCCGCCCTCGATTTTCAGGCGGAAGGTGGACAGGAGACCGCGCAGTTGGCGGCAGGCGGTGTCGAGCTCCGTGCCGAGCTCCGCCAGGGCGCCGTCGGCAGCCGGCTGCTTCGGCGCTTCCCGCACGGCGGATTCGAGGCGGGCCACCTGGATGCGCATATAGGCCAGGGACTGGGCGACGGAGTCGTGCAGCTCGCGGGCGATGGCACTGCGCTCCTCCAGCAGCGACAGGCGACGGTGCTGTTCCTGGTGGCGTGCGGTGCCGATGGCCGCGCCGCAGTGGCGGGATAGGGCGTCGAGCAGCTGTTTCTGCCAGGGGGCGCTTTCCCAGCGCTCTGGCAACAGCAGTTGCAGCAAGCCGTGTTGACGCTGCGCATCCTGCAGGGGAACAGCCAGCACGCGCCGGCCGCCGAGCCGGCGCGTGTGCACGCCGCGGCGGCGCAGGCATTCGGCGCAGCCGCTCAAGCGGCAGAAATCGGGATCCGCTTCGCGGCGCAGAGTGGAGGCCAGCACCCGGGCCCGCGCCCGGTCCTCGTCGACCAGACAGGCAATCCCGCGCTCCGCGCCGAGCCCGTTTTCCAGATCCTTGAGCATGATCAGGTAGGTCTCGCGCGCCAGGGGGCCGTTGTAGACCCGCGCGATGGACTGGTACAGCAGATTCAGCGCGCGGTTGCTGCGCTCCAGGTCGGCTGTCTTGGCAGCCACGCGGGCCGCCTGTTCGGCCTGCAGCCGGACCAGGTCTTCCGCCATGCCGTTGAAGGCCCTGCCGAGCTGGCCCAACTCGTCGGCGCCCACGTAGGCGGTGCGGGCGGCGAGCTCGCCCCGGCGGAAGGCGGTTGCGCAGCGCAGCAGTTCGCGCAGGGGAGCGAGCAGTTCGGTGTGCAGGTGGTACAGGGTCACCGCCACGGCGGCCAGGGTGAGGAAGAGCGCGGCGCCGAGGATCCCGCGCACCCATTGGGCCGTGGAACCGGGCAGGGTATTGGCCAGGATGGCGGCGCTGCCGATGCCGAGCACGGTCAGCAGGACGACAGCGCCCAGGCCCGCCCCCAGCCGCAGCAGCAGCGATGATGCGAAGAGCTTCTGCAATGTCCGCATGTGGTTCCGGTCCGACCGACCGTCCTCCCGAAGCAGAGGTGATACCTCCAAGGAGCCGCCAGGGGGCTCCGCCCGCGAGTTTCCAGCTGCAAATCTCATTTTTAGCAATAACTTAGCCGTTCATCAAGCTACCACTTTGGTGGTAGGCGGCCGCTTTTGCCGGCCGGCGCGCACCGGCTGCCCGCCAAACCGCGGCCCGACGGAAAGGTCTCATCCATCGATGAGAGCGATGCGCCTATCCAGGACCCAGGGACAGCCATGGCGACGCAAACCCACCAGCAGATAGCCGTGCTCACCATGAGCACGCTGGCTTTCACCGTTTGCTTCGCGGTGTGGATGATGTTTGCCGTGATCGGCATTCCGATCAAGGAGCAGCTCGGACTCAACGAGACCCAGTTCGGCCTGCTGGCCGCCACGCCCGTGCTCACCGGCTCCCTGGTGCGCCTGCCGCTCGGCATGCTGACCGACAAGTACGGCGGCCGCAGCGTTTTCTTCGCGCTGATGCTGAGTACCGTCCTGCCCCTCTACCTCATCGGCCAAGCCCGCGAGTTCTGGCAGTTTCTGCTGCTGGGGCTCTTCGTGGGGCTGGCCGGCGGCGCCTTTTCGGTGGGCATCAGCTACGTGGCCCGCTGGTTCGGCAAGGCGCGCCAGGGCCTGGCCATGGGCATCTTCGGCGCCGGCAACGCCGGGGCGGCGCTGACCAAGTTCGTGGCGCCGTCCATCGTGGTGGCCTACGGCTGGACCATGGTGCCGACCGTCTACGCCGCCGCCATGCTCGTCATGGCATTGCTCTTCTGGTTCCTGACCTACTCCGACCCGGCGCACCGGGTGTCGGCCACGGTGACCGTGGGCGAGCAGCTGCGTGCGCTCAAGGACCCGCGGGTGTGGCGCTACTGTCAGTACTATTCCATCGTTTTCGGCGGCTACGTGGCGCTGGCCCTGTGGATGACCAAGTACTACGTCGCCGAATACGGCTTTGACATCCGGATCGCCGCCCTGTTCGCCGCCGCCTTTTCGCTGCCGGGCGGCGTGCTGCGCGCCTTCGGCGGCTGGTTGGCCGACCGCTACGGCGCCCATACCGTCACCTGGTGGGTGCTGTGGGTGTCGCTGGTGGCGCTATTTTTCCTGTCCTATCCGCGCACCGATTTCGTCGTTCATACCGTGGACGGTCCTCGGACCTTCCACATCGGGCTCAGTGCCTGGGTCTTCACCGCGCTGCTCTTCGTGGTCGGCGTGGCCTGGGCCTTCGGCAAGGCGTCGGTGTTCAAGTACATCTCCGATCAGTATCCGCACAACATCGGCGTGATCTCCGGCATCGTCGGGCTGATGGGCGGCCTGGGCGGCTTCATCCTGCCCATCCTCTTCGGCGCCCTGGTGGATCTCACCGGCGTGCGCTCGTCGGTCTTCATGCTCCTGTTCGGCATCATCTGGGTGTCGCTGATGTGGATGTACTGGACCGAAGTGCGGCCCATGGCGGCGGCCCGGGAGCGGCAGCGGGCCGCGGCGGGGGACGTGCTGGAATGAGGGGCGATCGGATGCGCGGGACACCATGGGGGAGACAGGCATGGCCACGCATGTGCTGACGAGCTGGAACCCGGAAGACCGGGCCTTCTGGGAGCGCGAGGGCAAGGCGATCGCCCGGCGCAATCTGTGGATCTCCATTCCGGCCCTGTTCCTCGCCTTCGCGGTGTGGATGGTGTGGAGCATGGTGGTGGTGAACCTGCCCAACGTCGGCTTCCGCTTCAGCGAGAATCAGCTCTTCTGGCTGGCGGCGGCACCGGGCCTATCGGGGGCGACCCTGCGCATCTTCTACTCGTTCATGGTGCCGATCTTCGGCGGGCGCAAGTGGACCACCCTGAGCACCGCGGACGTGTCTGCGGTCTTCCTGATCCTGGCTCTGCTCTGCGGCTTCGGCGGCGGCAATTTTTCTTCCAGCATGGCCAACATCAGCTTTTTCTTCCCGAAGGCGGAGAAGGGCACGGCCTTGGGCCTCAACGCCGGGCTCGGCAACCTGGGGGTGAGCGCCATGCAGTTCCTGGTGCCGCTGGTGATCACGGCCGGGGTATTCGGCGCCCTGGGCGGCGAGCCGCAGACCTGGGTCAAGGGAGGGGCGACCCGCGACATGTGGCTGCAGAACGCCGGCTTCATCTGGGTACCCTTCATCGCGCTGGCGACCCTGGCCGCCTGGTTCGGCATGCACGACATCGCCTCGGCCAAGGCCTCCTTCGCCGAGCAGGCGGTGATCTTCAAGCGCCGGCACACCTGGATCATGAGCTGGCTTTACCTGGGCACCTTCGGCTCCTTCATCGGCTTTTCCGCCGGACTGCCGCTCCTGACCAAGTACCAGTTTCCCGACGTGGACCCGACCCAGTACGCCTTCCTGGGGCCGCTGATCGGCGCGTTGTCCCGCCCGCTGGGCGGCTGGGTGGCGGACAAGGTCGGCGGTGCGCGGGTGACCTTCTGGACCTTCATCGTCATGGCGCTGGCGGTACTGGGCGTGCTCTATTTCCTGCGCGGCGAGGCGCATGGCGGCGTGTTCTGGGGCTTCATGGCCATGTTCCTGCTGCTTTTTTTCAGCACCGGCATCGGCAACGGCTCCACCTTCCGCATGATCCCGGTGATCTGCTCGACCATGTTTCGGCGCGAGACCGAGGCGCGCGGCACGGCGCTGTCGGAGGAGGCGCTGCGCAAGGAAGCGGGCATGCTGTCCGCCGCCCTGCTCGGCTTCAGCTCGGCGGTGGGCGCCTATGGGGCCTTCTTCATCCCCAAGGCCTTCGGCACCTCCATCGCCATGACCGGCGGGCCGCAGGCGGCCCTGTACACCTTTCTGCTGTTCTACGTGACCTGCATCGCGGTCAGCTGGTGGTACTACGCCCGCCGCGGCGCGGAAGTGCCTTCTTGAACGCGCCCGGCGCAGCCTATTGGAACAAGGAGTGATCTCATGAGCCATTTTCTCGACCGGATGCTGTTCTTCCGAAAAAACGTGGGGCACTTCGCCGACGGCCTGGGCGTGGTGGTGAAGGAGGATCGCGAATGGGAGGACGCCTACCGGATGCGCTGGCAGACCGACAAGGTGGTGCGCTCCACCCACGGGGTGAACTGCACGGGATCGTGCTCCTGGAAGATCTATGTCAAGAGCGGGCTCATCACCTGGGAAATCCAGCAGACCGATTATCCGCGCACCCGTCCGGACCTGCCCAACCACGAGCCGCGCGGCTGCCCGCGCGGCGCCAGCTATTCCTGGTACGTCTACAGCGCCCAGCGCCTGAAGTATCCGCTGGTGCGCGGACGCCTGATGGAGCTGTGGCGCGAAGCGCGCAGCCGCCTGGGGCCGGTGGAGGCCTGGACCGCCATCCAGGCCGATCCGGCCAAGCGCAGGCAGTACACCGCCGTGCGCGGCCTGGGCGGCTTCGTGCGCAGCAACTGGGACGAGGTGACGGAGCTGATCGCCGCCGCCAACGTCCACACCATCAAGCAGCACGGCCCGGACCGGGTGATCGGCTTCTCGCCGATCCCGGCCATGTCCATGGTCAGCTACGCCGCCGGCGCCCGCTACCTGTCCCTGATCGGCGGCGTGCTGCTGTCCTTCTACGACTGGTACTGCGACCTGCCGCCTTCGAGCCCGCAGGTCTGGGGCGAGCAGACCGACGTGCCGGAGTCGGCCGATTGGTACAACTCCACCTATCTGCTGGTCTGGGGCTCCAACCTGCCGCAGACCCGCACCCCCGACGCCCACTTCTACACCGAGGTGCGCTACAAGGGCACCAAGACCGTGGCCATCGCCAGCGACTACGGCGAATACGTGAAGTTCGGGGACATCTGGCTCGCCCCGAAGCAGGGCACGGACGCGGCCCTGGCGCTGGCCATGGGCCACGTGATCCTGAAGGAGTTCCACCTGCCCGGCAAGAGCGCCTACTTCGACGCCTATTGCCGCCAGTACACCGACATGCCCATGCTGGTCACCTTGCGCGAGCACGACGGCACCCTGGTGGCGGACCGCCTGCTGCGCGCCGCCGACCTGGAGGGCGGGCTGGGGCAGGCCAACAATCCCGAGTGGAAGGCCGTGGTGATCGATGAGCTCACCGGCTATCTGGTGTCGCCCAACGGCAGCATCGGCCACCGCTGGGGCGAGGTCGGCGTGTGGAACCTGGAGCTCCGGGACGCCGCCAGCGGCCAGGAGATCAAGCCGCGGCTGAGCCTCATGGGGGTGCAGGACGAGGTGGCGGCGGTGAGCTTCCCCTACTTCGGCGGCGACCGTGACGCGCTGCTGGCCCGCCAGGTGCCGGTCAAGCGCCTGTCCGTGAACGGCCGGGAGACCCTGGTGGCCACGGTCTACGATCTGCTGCTGGCCAATTACGGCATCGACCGCGGGCTGGGCGGGGAGAACGTGGCCGCCAGCTACGACGAGGACGTGCCCTATACGCCGGCCTGGGCGGAGAAGATCACCGGCGTCAAGCGCGCCGACATCGTCACCGTGGCCCGCGAGTTCGCCGACAACGCCGACAAGACCCAGGGCAAGTCCATGGTCATCCTGGGGGCGGGCCTCAATCACTGGTACCACAACGACATGATCTACCGCGGCATCATCAACATGCTGGTGATGTGCGGCTGCGTCGGCCAGTCGGGCGGCGGCTGGGCGCACTACGTGGGACAGGAAAAGCTGCGGCCGCTGACCGGCTGGACGCCGCTGGCCTTCGCCCTCGACTGGCACCGGCCGCCGCGGCAGATGAACGGCACCTCGTTTTTCTACAACCACAGCAGCCAGTGGCGGCACGAAAAGCTCAAGGTCGACGAAATCCTGTCGCCCACCGCCGACCCCGCCCTGGTCGACCAGCGCCTGATCGACTTCAACGTGCGCGCCGAGCGCATGGGCTGGCTGCCGTCCGCCCCGCAGTTGGAGAGCAATCCGATCGAGGTGGTGCAGCAGGCGGAAGCGCTGGGCCTGGACCCGGTCAAGTACGCGGTGGAGCAGCTGAAATCCGGCGCCCTGCGCTTTGCCAGCGAGGATCCGGACAATCCCCGGAATTTCCCGCGCAACCTCTTCGTCTGGCGCTCCAATCTGCTCGGTTCCAGCGGCAAGGGCCACGAGTATTTCCTGAAATACCTGCTGGGCACCCAGAACGCCGTGCTGGGGCCGGATCTGGGCGAGCTCGGGGAGCCCAAGCCCAACGAGGTCGTGTGGCACGAGCAGGCGGCGGAGGGCAAGCTGGATCTGCTGGTGACCCTGGACTTCCGCATGTCCACCACCGCCCTCTACTCGGACGTGGTGCTGCCTTCCGCCACCTGGTACGAGAAGGACGATCTCAACACCTCCGACATGCACCCCTTCATCCACCCGCTGACCGAGGCGGTGCAGCCCCTGTGGCAGAGCCGCAGCGACTGGGAGATCTACAAAGCCATCGCCAAGCAGTTCTCGGCGCTGGCCGCCGAGCACCTGGGCACCCGCAAGGACCTGGTGCTCGTGCCTCTGCAGCACGACACCCCCTCCGAGCTGGGCCAGCCGCTGGACGTGCGCGACTGGAAGAAGGGCGAGTGCGAGCCGGTGCCGGGCAAGACCCTGCCCCATGTGGTGGTGGTGACGCGCGAATACGGCGACACCTACAAGAAATTCACCGCGCTGGGTCCGCTGCTGGACAAGCTCGGCAACGGCGGCAAGGGCATCAACTGGAACACGGACGTCGAGCTCAGGCAGCTGGCCGAGCTCAACCGGACCGTGCAGGCCGAGGGCGTCAGCCAGGGGCGGCCGCGCATCGACACCGCCGTCGACGCCTGCGAAGTGATCCTGATGCTGGCGCCGGAGACCAACGGGCACGTGGCGGTGAAATCGTGGGAGGCGCTGTCCACCATCACGGGCCGCGACCACACCCACCTGGCGCTGCCGCGGGAGCACGACAAGATCCGCTTCCGCGACATCGTGGCGCAGCCGCGCAAGATCATCTCCTCGCCCATCTGGAGCGGCATCGAATCCGAGGAGGTGAGCTACACCGCCGGCTACATCAACGTGCACGAGCTCATCCCCTGGCGCACCCTGACCGGCCGCCAGCAGTTCTACCAGGACCACAAGTGGATGCTGGACTTCGGCGAGGGCCTGTGCGTGTACAAGCCCCCCATCGCCACCAAGACCGTCCAGCCGGCCATCGACCGCTTCGGCAACGGCCAGCCGCATCTCGTGCTCAACTGGATCACGCCGCACCAGAAATGGGGCATCCACAGCACCTACACCGACACCGGCCACATGCTGACCCTGTCGCGCGGCGGTCCCCACATCTGGATTTCCGAAGTGGAGGCGCGCGAGGCGGGCATCCGCGACAATGACTGGGTCGAGGTCTTCAACGTCAACGGCACGTTGACCGCGCGCGCCGTGGTGAGCCAGCGCGTGCCGCGCGGCATGGCGCTCATGTACCACGCCCAGGAGAAGATCGTGAATGTGCCCGGCGCGGAGACCAGCGGCTTCCGCGGCGGCATCCACAACAGCGTGACGCGCACGATCACCAAGCCGACCCACATGATCGGCGGCTACGCCCAGCTGAGCTACGCCTTCAACTACTACGGCACCGTCGGCTCCAACCGCGACGAATACGTCATCGTGCGCAAGATGCAGCACGTGGACTGGATGGAAGGGCCGCTGACCCCGGAGCGGGAGGCCATGCGCAGCCCGGCCCGGGCGCGATGACGTCCGCCGCCGCAAAACGAGGAGATCCGCATGAGAGTGAGAGCGCAAATCGCCATGGTGATGAACCTGGATAAGTGCATCGGCTGCCACACCTGTTCCATCACCTGCAAGAACGTCTGGACCTTCCGCGACGGCATGGAATACGTCTGGTACAACAACGTCGAGACCAAGCCCGGCATCGGTTATCCCAAGGAGTGGGAGAACCAGGAGCGCTGGAACGGGGGCTGGGCGCACAAGGGCGACGGCGAGATCCAGCCGCGCCAGGGCAGCCAGTGGCGCATCCTCGCCAATATTTTCGCCAACCCCAACCTGCCCGCCATTGACGACTACTACGAGCCCTTCACCTTCGACTACCAGCGCCTGCACGACGCGCCGCTGTCCGAGACCCCGCCCACGGCGCGGCCGGTGTCCATCATCACCGGCGACAAGATGGACAAGGTGGTCTGGGGGCCAAATTGGGAGGACGATCTCGGCGGCGAGTTCGAATCGCGCAGTCGCGACATCTGCTTCGACGACGTGCAGAAGGAGATGTACGCCACCTTCGAGAACACCTTCATGATGTACCTGCCGCGCCTGTGCGAGCACTGCCTCAATCCCACCTGCGTGGCCTCCTGTCCCTCGGGCTCCATCTACAAGCGCGCCGAGGACGGCATCGTGCTGGTGGACCAGGACAAGTGCCGCGGCTGGCGCATGTGCATCAGCGGCTGCCCCTATAAGAAGGTCTACTACAACTGGAAATCGGGCAAGGCGGAAAAGTGCATCTTCTGCTTCCCGCGCATCGAGGTCGGGCAGCCGACGGTCTGCTCGGAATCCTGCGTCGGGCGCATCCGCTACCTAGGCGTGCTGCTCTATGACGCCGACGGCATCCGCGAGGCGGCCAGCGTCGCCGACGAGCAGGATCTCTACGAAGCGCAATTGGGCATCTTCCTCGACCCCAACGACCCGGTGGTGATCGACCAGGCGCGCCGCAACGGCATCGCCGAGGCCTGGCTCGAGGCGGCGCGCCGCTCGCCGGTGTACAAGCTGGCCATGGACTGGAAAATCGCCTTCCCCCTGCACCCCGAGTTCCGCACCCTGCCCATGGTCTGGTACGTGCCGCCCCTGTCGCCGATCCAGGCCGCCGCCGAGAGCGGCCGCATGGGCATGAACGGCATCATTCCCGACACCCGCTCGCTGCGCATCCCGGTGAAATACCTGGCCAACCTGCTCACCGCCGGCGACGAGGCGCCCGTGGTCCGGGCGCTGGACCGCATGCTCGCCATGCGCGCCTACATGCGCGGCAAGTCGGTGGAGGGCCGCGCCAATACCGAGGTGCTCAGCCAGGTGGGGCTGAGCGAGGCGCAGGTGGAGGAGATGTACCGCTACCTGGCCATCGCCAACTACGAGGACCGCTTCGTCATCCCCACCGTGCGCCGCGAGGTGTCGGAGGAGGCCTTCACCGACAAGGGCTACTGCGGCTTCTCCTTCGGCAACACCTGCTCCGACGGCGTGTCCAAGGCGGGCCTCTTCGGCACCCGCAAGACGCAGCGGCTGCACTACCATCCGCGCCCCAAGTCCACGGGAGGGCTGCCTTCATGAAAACTTTCAAGGCATTGGCGTTGCTGCTCACCTATCCGGAGCCGGCCTGGCTGGCCGCCCTCGACGAAGTGGAGGCGGTCCTGGTCGAGGAGACGGCCTCCAACGGCGCGGCGGCAGGCTCGCTGAGCGCGCTGCTGCAGCACCTGCGCGGCGAGCGGCTGATCGAGCTGCAGCAGCACTACGTGGCCACCTTCGACCGCAATCCGGCCCACTCGCTGCATCTTTTCGAGCATATCCACGGCGAGTCGCGGGAGCGCGGGGAGGCCATGGTGAGCCTGCTGCAGGAATACCGGCAGCACGGCCTGGAGATCGACGCCGACGAGCTGCCGGACTACCTGCCGCTCTTCCTGGAGTATCTGTCCCTGCGGCCGGAGGACGAGGCGCTGGCCCTGCTGGGCGAAGCGGTGGACGTGCTGGCGCTGATCGGTGGGCGCCTGGCCCGGGACGGCAGCCCCTACCAGGGCATCTTCCGGGTGCTGGAGGCGCTCTCGCCGGTGGCGGCCGCGCCGCTGGCCGAGCAGCCATCGCGCGACATGGAAGACGCCCTGGTGCGGTTCGGGCCGGGGGCGGACGGCGTCGAGCCCCTGCTGACGCCCAAGCCGCAGGTGGCCTACGTGGACCCGCCCCGGCCGGGCTCGCGGGCGCCGACCGGCATCGGTCAGGCGTAGCGGTTTGCATCGATTCGGCATCGCGACACGGGAGATTCGGCCATGGACAACCTGGATTACCTGCTTTTCGGCATCTATCCCTACGTGGGGCTGGCGATCTTTCTGCTGGGCAGCCTGTTCCGCTTCGAGCGCGAGCAGTACACCTGGAAGAGCGACTCCAGCCAGCTCCTGCGGCTCGGGCAGCTGCGCCTGGGCAGCAATCTCTTCCACATCGGCATTCTCTTTCTCTTTTTCGGCCACCTCTTCGGCCTGCTCACGCCCCACTGGCTCTATGAATCCTTCGGGCTGTCCACGCCCGACAAGCAGATGCTCGCCATCATCAGCGGCGGCATCGCCGGCATGATCTGCCTGGTGGGCCTGGTGCTGCTGATCCACCGGCGCCTGGTCGAGCCGCGCATCCGCGCCACCACCCGGCCCATGGATCTGGTGGTGCTGTTCTGGCTGCTGATCACGCTGGTCCTGGGACTCATCACCACCTATTTCTCCTATCAGCACCGCGACGGCAGCGTCATGCTGCTGCTGGCCGGCTGGGCGCAGCACATCCTGACCTTCCGCGGCGGCGCCGTGGAACTCATCGCGCCCGTGCCGATCATCTACAAGATCCACATCTGGTTCGGCATGACCGTGTTCGTGCTCTTCCCCTTCAGCCGGCTGGTGCACGTCTGGAGCGGTTTCGCCGCCGTCGCCTATCCCTGGCGCAGCTATCAGGTGGTGCGGCCAAAATGATCCGAGGAGGAGCGGCATGTCCATTACCGTGAACGGCATCGAGATCACCGACCAGGACGTGGAGCGGGAGCTGCCCTTCCACGCCGCGGCCGAAGCGCCGCTGCGGTCGGCGGCGCAGGCCCTGGTGCTGCGGCATGTCCTGCTGCAGGAGGCGGAAAGGCTAGGACTGACGGCCGCGGCGGCTGACGCGGGCGAGCGTGCCGAAGCGCTGATCGAGCAGCTCATCGCGCAGGAGGTGCGGGTGCCGGAGCCGACCGAGGCCGAGTGCCGGACCTATTACGCCAATCATCCCGAGCGCTTTCGCAGCGGCGATTTGGTGGAAGCCAGCCACATCCTGTTCCAGATCAACGAAGGATCGCCGCTGGCGCTGATTCGCGCCAAGGCCAACGAGGTGCTGCAGGAGGTCCTGGCGCAGCCCGAGCGCTTCGGGGAGCTGGCGCGCCGCTATTCCAACTGCCCTTCCGGCGCGGCCGGCGGCAATCTCGGCCAGCTCTCGCGCGGGCAGAGCGTGCCGGAATTCGAGGCGGTGGTCTTTCGCATGCGCAGCGGCGAGATCCGCAGCCGCCTGCTGGAAACGCGCTTCGGCCTGCACATCGTCAAGGTGGAGCGCCGGATCGACGGCGTGCAGCTGCCCTTCGAGGCGGTGCGGGAATGCATCGCCGGCTACATGAGCGAGGCGGCCCGCCGCCGGGCGATCCACCAGTACCTGCAGATCCTGGTCGGCCAGGCCGTGATCCACGGCATCGAGCTGACGGGGGCGGAAACGCCGCTGGTACAGTAGCGACAGCATGCGCGACGGGCCGCGCCCGTCCGCTCAAGGAGGCACACCATGACACATGTGGCAGTGGTGGGCGCGGGTATCGCCGGCGTGCCGGCGGCCTACGCCCTGCGGGAGCGGCTCGGGCCGCAGGACCGGGTGACGGTCCTGTCCGACCGGGACTACTTCCATTTCGTCCCTTCCAACCCCTGGCTGGCCGCGGGCTGGCGCGATCGCAACGACATCGCCTTTCCCATCGGTCCCTATCTGGCCGAGCGCGGCATCGACTTCCTCGCCCGGCCGGTGGCCCGCGTCGATGCCGCGGGCAAGCGGCTGGAACTCGCCGACGGCGGCGGCCTGGACTATGATTTCCTGGTGCTGGCCACCGGCCTGGAAGCGGCCTTCGACGAGATCGACGGGCTCGCCGCCCATACCCATGCGGTCATCCACCTGGAGCAGGCGCTGCGGACCCGGGCCGCCTATCGGGATTTTCTCGCCAAGCCGGGGCCGATCGTCATCGGCGCCGCCCAGGGCGCGTCCATCCTGGGCCCGGTATATGAATACGCTTTCCTGCTGGACGCCGATCTGCGCCGGCGGGGCATGCGCGAGCGCATCCCCATCACCCTGGTGACCCCGGAGCCCTACGTGGGACACCTGGGCATCGGCGACAGCGAGGCGCGCAGTCTGCTGGAGGCGGCGCTGCACGAGGCGAAGATCGGCTATCTGTGCAACGCCAGGACCCTGCGGGTGGAGGCGGGCCAGATCCACGTCATGGAGCACGACGGCAGCGGCCGCGAAACCCAGGCCCATGCGCTGCCCTTCGCCTTCAGCGTGTACTGGCCCGCCTTCCGCGGCGTCGCCGCCCTGCGGGCCAGTCCCGACCTGACCGACGAGCGCGGCTTCGTGCGCGTCGACGAATACCTGCGCAATCCCGGGCACCCCGAGGTGTTCGCCGCCGGCGTCTGCGTATCGCGCCCGCCGGTGGCGCCCACGCCGGTGCCCATCGGTGCGCCGGCCTCGGTCTATTCCATCCAGCAGGAGGTCGACAGCGTGGTGCACAACATCCTGGCGGCCCGCGACGGGCAGGCGCCGGCCAGTTCGGCGCCGCTGCGGGCCCGCTGGCTGGCGGACATGGGCGAGACCGGCGCTGCCTACCTGTCTGCGCCCCAGGTGCCGCTGCGCGACATCAATTGGCTCAAGCAGGGGCGCTGGGTGCATCTGGCCAAGGTGGATTTCGAAAACTATTTCCTCAACAAGATCAAGCTCGGGCCCACGGCCGGGGCCAGCAGCGTGGCCACCGTGGTGCGCCGCCTGGAGTCCAGCCAGGGGCAGGCCGCGCCGCTGCCGGCCGCTGGGCGGGCGGCAACCCACCTGGATGTGCCCGTGCAGCAGGAACTGGATTACGAACTCCGGGCCCTGGCCCAGGTGTTCGGCCGCGACGAAGGCAGCGTCGCCGCCGAGCTGCTGAGCGCCGCCCTCAAGGATGCCCGTGCCCTGATCGGCGGGCGCTTGCGGGAAGACGTGGAACGGGCGCGCCGGCAGATCGTGCTCGCCGAGCTGCCGGAACGGCGACCGGGGGCGGAGTTCGAGGCCGGCGCCCCCTGAGCGCGGCGGCCGGCGTGCGTTGCGACCTTGCCCGCCGCTGGCGGGCAAGGCGTTTCAGGGGGGGCGTGCCTCAGCCCGGCTTGCCGTCGGCCCGGGGCCGCCAGTAGAGCGGCGCGTATTTGGCCGCCCAGGGGCCGACGCTGGCCAGCCAGACCAGGGCGGCCAGGGGGTAGGCCAGCCCGGGGGCGAGCGGCAGGCCCAGGTCGGGGAGAACGCGCAGCAGGGCGGTGGCCTGCATGCCCAGGAAGAGCGCCCAGGTGATCGCGTCAGCCACCAGCGGCCGGCCCGAGTGGCCCAGGGTCACGCGCGAGGCCATGCCGATGACCATGGAAGCGAAAAAGCCGATGGCCAGGGCGTGCAGGGGGGCGAGCCCGAACGGCACGCCAGCGGGATCCCGCAGCGCGCCCAGGCTTTGCAGGCCGTAGAGGGCGAGGGCCACGGCCAGCCACAGGAAGGACAGGTGCAGCACGGCCAGCAGGCGCGCCTGCAAGCTGCGCCGCAGCCCCCAGCGCCAGGACAGCAGGACGGCGATGGCCAGCAGGGGCAGGTCGACGAGCCAGCGCCAGGCAAGAAGGCCGAGCAGTTCCAGCAGGACATGCCCGGCGGCGCCGGCCAGCACGGCCCCGAACACCCAGTACGGCCGATAAATGACGTAGGGGGCCAGCACGCGGCTGGAGAAGAAGGGGATCATGCGGTGGCTGACGGTGAAGAAGACCGGCAGCAGGAAGAGCCAGACGCCCACGCCGCGGCTGATCTCGATCCAGCGCGGGTTGCCGCCGAGCAGCCCCAGGCCGAAGGCGGCGGCCCCCAGCCAGCCCAGGCTCAGGCCCAGGCTGGTGACGCGGGCATGGCGCTTGTCGGCCTCCCGGCTGCGCCACTGGATCTCCAGCAGGGTGGCGAGCCCCAGGCCCCAGCCGGCCAGGAGCAGCAGCACGGCGCCGGGCAGCAGCGCCCGGCCGGCGACCAGTCCGACGTAGAACAGCAGCATGCCCGCCGCCATCAGCAGGGCCGCCGGCACAAAGCGCGCCGGCGGGACCTTCGCCCCGTTCAGCCAGTTGGGGTAGGTGGTCATCAGGAAGCCGAAGATGTAGAAGGGAAAGAAGCCGTAGATCAGCAGGAAGGCGTGCCCCCAGGCGGGCGGAATGCTCCACGGCAGCGGCGCGTAGACTTGGGCATAACGGCCCAGCAGATCCACGAGCCACCACAGCATGGCGCCGACGGCCTGCAGCGCCCCGAACAGAAACATGAGCCGGTGCGGGGCGGCACCGAGCTGGCGCCACCAGGAGAGTTTGCCAGCCACGCCTTTTTCCTCCTCCATGCCGGGCCGCGCAGCCGGGAGCTGTTCCGCCAGCCCCGGGCGCGGGAAAGTCGTCTTGCTCATCAGTAATTGTAGGTCATGAACACCCAGGTCTTCTGGATATCCACGTTGGCTTGGGCTGTGCCGGGGAAGTTGACGCCGGCCTGCTCGTCGGCGCGGTAATCGGCGTACTTGGCCCCCAGGGTCAGACGCTGCATCAGCGGATAAGTTGCCAGAAAGTCGATTTCGCTGCCGAAGCGCACGTCGCCGGCATCGGAGCGGTAATCGTGGTAGACCATGGAGAGCTGCGCCTTGGCGACGGTGGCGCCCAGGGTAGCGAAGAGATCGCGCAGGCCGTTGCCGGGGGTGGTCAGGAAGAGGTCGGCCCAGCCGTTGAAGGCGTGCCTGGTCGCCAGCGGCGTCTGGAAGCCGTAAGTGGCGTTGGCGTTGGTGCCGAGCACTTCGTAATCGAATCTGGCGCTGATGTTGTGGAACTGCGGCCAACTCAGGCCGGCGCCCAGGTGCCAGTAATCGGTGTTGAGCCCGGCGCGGCCGCCGGCGTAGGCCAGTTGTTTGGCGTACTCGGCCGTGTACAGCGCCTTCACCCCGCCCAATGGATAGCCGCCGTCCAGGCGCAGGCCGGTGATGCCGTTGGACAGGTTGTTGGCTGCCCCGTCGGCCTTGGTGCGGTCGTCGTAGAAGTAGCCGAAGCCGGCCAGGGTCGTGCCCTTGACCGGCTCGATGCCGGCGCGCAGCAGGGTCAGGCGTACCGGTTGCAGGTTTTCGTTTTGTCCCACCGGCGGCTGGAAGTGAGCGTAGCTGGCATGCACCCGGGTCAGATAGGCGGCATACAGGGTCACGCCCGCCAAGCTTTTGTTCTCCAAGCTCACGCCGTCGAAAGTCTGCATGTTCTGGCGCCAGTCCACGTTGCCGATGAAGCGATGGTTGTCCAGGGTGATGATCTGTCGGCCCAGCTTCAGGGTGGTCTGCGGCAGGCCCGTGTAGCTCAGCAGCGCCTGATTGACCGCGGTCCGCTCCGCGTCGGCCACGGTTGGGTACTGGGTCTTGCCGTTGCTGCCGTCGAAGAAGGCGTCGTTGGCCAGATGAGTGACGTTGCTGAGCTGCAGGGTGGCGCCGAGGCCGGCCACCGGCCGGGTGCTGTAGCCGAGCAGGGTGCGCATGGTGAAGGCCTGGGCGTTCTCGGTCTTGCCGTCCTGGTTCACGAACTCATAGCGCGGGCGCAGCTGCAGGCTGACTTTGCCGCCGCTGATGGCGTCGCTCAGCACGTCCGCGCTTGCTGCCGGCGCGGACAGGTTCAGGGCCAGCAGCAGGGCCGCGGACAGGGAGAGGGGGTGGGGCTTGCGCATGGCTTTCTCCTTTGTGGGTGATGCAGCCGGTACAACGTAGGTCCTGCTTCAGGTCACCAGCTTGACCGGGATGCCCAGGCCCTCGACCCTGAGGGCGAAGTCCCGCATCCAGGCCGCCGGCAGCCGCGACACGTGCACCGCTTCGGGGCGTTGGACGGGCCGGCTTGGTCCGTAGAGGTGCACGCCGCGCAGGGGTACGCAGTCCGCCTGCAGGTTGCGCAGCAGTTTCAGATAGGCCTGGGTTTCCTCCGGAGGCGGCGGCTGGCCGTCCCAGGCGAAGAGGCAGGTCTGCAGCCAGGTGGGACAGGTGCGCGCGGCCAAGGCGATGTTGTGGGTCATGCGCTTCACCACTTGGCGGATGCCGTTGATTCGATACATGCCCATGCGGCTGGCGCTGTCCACCTTGAACCAGATCTCGCCGTTGCGCGCCGCCATCTGCGTCAGCCCCTGCCGTACACGCAGGCGGGAAAGCAGGCTGCCGTTGGTCAACAGGAGCAGCTTGATTCGTCCGTTCAGGTGGAACTCATCCATGATCTGCGCGATGCATTCGAGCACCTCGTCGAAGTTGGGGGAGAGCGTCGGTTCGCCATTGCCGGACAGGGCGATATCGCTCAGCCGGCGTGCCTCGGGCGGCACTCGCCGGATCATGAAATCGCCATCCAGCACTTGCCGCAGAAAACCACGCAATTCCCGGGCCAACAGGCCGATGTGGATCGGCGGCGCCGCGCCGCGCCTGGGTGCGGGCACCTGGCAATAGACGCAGCGCCAGTTGCAGGCGTGGTTGGGATTCAGATTGATGCCGATTGAAACGCCGCCGGTGCGGCGCGAGATCACCGGATAGACGTAGCTCAGTCCGGCGCTGTTGCGGCTGTGCTCGTCAAAGCTCAGCACCTGGGACGCATGGGGCACGGCGCACCTCCTGTGGGTCAGGGTGTGTCCCGGCCCGGAGGCCGGCTCTGTATCGGCATTGTCTGGTGCGGCCGCGTCCACCGGCCTTGATCAAGGTCAAAAAAACACGGATTCCGCCCGCCGGCCCGGCCCCCTGAAAAGCGTTTTTTTTGACTTGCATCAAGGTTCCGGCCCTTGCTTCATGTCACCTTGAGCGCGTCGGTCAAGCCCTTCAATCAGGAGGACGGGAGGCGCGCCATGGCAAGTCAACGCTACAAACAGATGTCGGTCCTGACGATGAGCACCGTGGCCTTCACCACGTGTTTCGCCGTGTGGGTCATGTTCTCCATCATCGGCATCCCGATCAAAGAGCAGCTCGGACTCAACGAGACCCAGTTCGGCCTGCTGGCCGCCACCCCGATCCTGACCGGCGCCCTGGTGCGCCTGCCGCTCGGCATGCTGACCGACAAGCTCGGCGGCCGCAGCGTTTTTTTTGCGGTCATGTTAGGGACAATCATACCCATTTATCTTGTTGGGCGGGCAACACAGTACTGGCAGTTTCTGCTGCTGGGGCTCTTCGTGGGGTTGGCCGGCGGCGCCTTCTCGGTAGGCATCAGCTACGTGGCCCATTGGTTCGGCAAGACGCGCCAGGGCCTGGCCATGGGCATCTTCGGCGCCGGCAACGCCGGCGCGGCGCTGACCAAGTTCGTGGCGCCGTCCATCGTGGTGGCCTACGGCTGGACCATGGTGCCGACCGTCTACGCCGCCGCCATGCTCGTCGTGGCATTGTTGTTCTGGTTCCTGACCTACTCCGACCCGGCGCATTGCGCGCCCCGGCACGTGACCTTCCGGGACCAGCTGCTCGCCCTGCGCGATCCCAAGGTCTGGAAGTACTCCCAATATTATTCCCTGGTCTTCGGCGGCTACGTGGCGCTGGCCCTGTGGATGACCAAGTACTACGTCGCCGAATACGGATTCGATCTGAAAACGGCGGCGCTGCTGGCGGCGGCCTTCTCGCTGCCGGGCGGCGTGCTGCGCGCCTTCGGCGGCTGGCTGTCGGACAAGTGGGGCGCGCACCCGGTCACCTGGTGGGTGCTGCTCGTCTCCTGGGTGTGCCTCTTTTTCCTGGCCTATCCGCAAACCGAGCTGACCGTCCGCACCCAGCACGGCGAGATGCACTTCGCCATCGGCCTCACGCCGCCGGTGTTCACCGTGATCATGTTCGTCATGGGCACGGCCTGGGCCATCGGCAAGGCCTCGGTCTTCAAATACATCGCCGACGATTACAAGCAGAACATGGGCGTGGTGTCCGGCGTGGTCGGCCTGGCCGGCGGCCTGGGCGGCTTCCTGCTGCCCATCATGTTCGGCGTGCTGCTGGACTTCACCGGCGTCAATTCCAGCATCTTCATGCTGCTGTGGGGCATCACCCTGGTGTCCCTGGTGTGGATGTACTGGACCGAAATCGTGCCCGCGCGCAAGGAGGGCCGGAAGCCGAGTCCGGTCGCCGGCGCCGTGGCGCAACGAGTGTGAGCATTACGGCTGAACCCACCCTGAGTGAAAGGAGGAAGTCATGGCAGCCCATGTATTAACCCGTTGGAATCCGGAAGACCAGCTCTTCTGGAAAGCGGAGGGCAAGGCGATCGCCCGGCGCAACCTGTGGATCTCCATTCCGGCCCTGTTCCTCGCCTTCGCGGTGTGGATGGTGTGGAGCATGGTGGTGGTGAACCTGCCCAACGTCGGCTTCAAGTACGACAACAACCAACTCTTCTGGCTGGCAGCGCTGCCCGGCCTGTCGGGGGCCACCCTGCGCATCTTCTACTCGTTCATGGTGCCGATCTTCGGCGGGCGCAAGTGGACCACCCTGAGCACCGCCTCGCTGCTGATCCCGGCCCTGGGCATCGGCTTCGCCGTGCAGAACCCGGACACGCCCTACAGCACCATGGTGCTGCTCGCCATCCTGAGCGGCTTCGGCGGCGGCAACTTCGCCTCCAGCATGGCCAACATCAGCTTTTTCTTCCCCAAGGCGGAGAAGGGCACGGCCTTGGGCCTCAACGCCGGGCTCGGCAACCTGGGGGTGAGCGCCATGCAGTTCCTGGTGCCGCTGGTGATCACGGCCGGGGTGTTCGGCGCCCTGGGCGGCGACTCGCAGACTTGGCTCAAGGACGGCGTGAGCAAGGACATGTGGCTGCAGAACGCCGGCTTCATCTGGGTGCCCTTCATCGCGCTGGCGACCCTGGCCGCCTGGTTCGGCATGCACGACCTGGATGCCGCCAAGGCCTCCTTCGCCGAGCAGGCGGTGATCTTCAAGCGCAAGCACAATTGGCTGATGTGCTGGCTCTACATCGGCACCTTCGGCTCCTTCATCGGCTACTCCGCGGGCTTCCCGCTCTTCACCAAGACCCAGTTTCCCGACGTGAATCCGACCCAGTACGCTTTCCTGGGGCCGCTGATCGGCGCCTTGGCGCGGGTGGCCGGCGGCTGGATCTCCGACAAGCTGGGCGGCGCGGTGGTGACCTTCTGGACCTTCATCGTGATGGCGCTGGCGGTGTTCGGCGTGCTGGCCTTCCTGCCCCATGACGGCGCCGGCGGCAATTTCTGGATGTTCTTCGCCATGTTCATGGTGCTCTTCGCCGCCAGCGGCGTGGGCAACGCCTCCACCTTCCGCATGATCCCGGTGATCTTCACCACCCATCACCAGCGCGCCGCGGCCGGCAAGGGGCGGGCCGCCGAGGAGCAGGCGGTCAAGGACGCCAACCGGGAGGCGGCCGCGGTGCTCGGCTTCAGCTCGGCGGTGGGCGCCTACGGGGCCTTTTTCATCCCCAAGGGCTTCGGCACCTCCATGGCCATGACCGGCGGCCCGCAGGCGGCACTCTACGTCTTCATCGCCTTCTACGTGAGCTGCCTGCTGATTACCTGGTGGTTCTATTCGCGCAAGAACGCGGAAATGCCGAGCTGAGGGGCATCCGGGGCGCGGTCGCGCATTCGCGGCCGCGCCCCGCGTCCGTCCGCGCGCCAAAGGGGATGAGCGCGCGCGTGGACGGACCGGAAGCGAATCGGGCTTTTTTGACATACATCAACAACCGTCGCCCCGCTTCGTGGTGTGATAACAACCGACAAAGGCATCAGAAGATTCTGAAATGCCGATCAGGGGCTGACTTGGAGGCAATATGAGCCACTTTATCGATCGTCTGAAGTTTTTCAACAAGGTCCAGGACACGTTCTCCAAGGGACACGGGATCGTGACCAGCGAGGACCGGCAATGGGAGGATGCCTACCGGCGGCGCTGGCAATTCGACAAGGTGGTGCGCTCCACCCACGGGGTGAACTGTACGGGCGGCTGCAGCTGGAAAATTCACGTCAAGAACGGTTTGGTGGCCTTCGAGATCCAGCAGACCGATTATCCGCGCACCCGTCCGGACATGCCCAACCACGAGCCGCGCGGTTGCCAGCGCGGCGCCAGCTACTCCTGGTACCTGTACAGCCCCCACCGGATCAAGCACCCCATGATCCGCGGCCGCCTGCTGGAGCTCTACCGCGCCGAGCGCGCCGCCGGCAAGGACCCGGTGGAAGCCTGGGCCGCCATCCAGGCCGATCCGGCCAAGCGCAAGCAGTACACCGCCGTGCGCGGCCTGGGCGGGTTCGTGCGCAGCAACTGGGACGAGGTGACGGAGCTGATCGCCGCCGCCAACGTCCACACTATCAAGCAGCACGGCCCGGACCGGGTGATCGGCTTCTCGCCGATCCCGGCCATGTCCATGATCAGCTATGCGGCGGGCTCGCGCTACCTGTCGCTGATCGGCGGCGTGCCGCTGTCCTTCTACGACTGGTACTGCGACCTGCCGCCTTCGAGCCCGCAGGTCTGGGGCGAGCAGACCGACGTGCCGGAAGCGGCCGACTGGTACAACTCCACCTATCTCATCGTCTGCGGCGCCAACCTGCCCATGACCCGCACCCCGGACGCCCACTTCTACTCGGAAGTGCGCTACAAGGGCGCCAAGGTGGTGTCCATGGCCCCGGATTACGCCGAGTACGTGAAGTTCGCCGATCTGTGGATGCCGGTGCGCCAGGGCACGGACGCCGCCGTCTTCATGGCCATGGGCCACGTGGTGCTCAGGGAGTTCTTCCTCGAGCGCCAGGAACCCTATTTCCTGGACTACGCCCGCACCTACACCGACCTGCCCATGCAGGTGATCCTGCGCCCGCACGGCCAAGGCTACGCCAGCGACCGTTTCCTGCGCGCTTCCGACTTCGACGGCCAGCTCGGCGAAGCCAACAATCCCGAGTGGAAGACCATCGTCTATGACGAAGTGAGCGGAGCCTTCGTGGCGCCCAACGGCTCCATCGGCTACCGCTGGGGCGAGGAGGGCAAGTGGAACCTGCTGCCCAAGAACGCCGCCGACCAGTCCGCGATCCGGGCGGAGCTGTCCTGCATCGAGCACCATGACGCGGTGGTGCCGGTCGGCTTCCCGCACTTCACGCCGGGCGAGTCCTCGCTCCTCTACCGCAATGTGCCGGTGCGCCGGATCCGGCTGGCCGGCGGCGAGGAAGCCTACGTCGCCTCGGTCTTCGACCTGCAGGTGGCCCAGTACGGCCTGGACCGCGGTCTGGGCGGGGAGAACGTGGCCAGTTCCTACGACGACGCCCGGGTGCCCTACACCCCGGCATGGCAGGAGAAGATCACCGGCGTCAAGCGCGCCGACGTGATCCGCACCGGCCGCGAGTTCGCCGACAACGCCGCCAAGACCCAGGGCAAGTCCATGGTCATCCTGGGCGCGGCGATCAACCACTGGTTCCACAACGACATGAACTACCGCGCCATCATGAACCTGCTGCACCTGTGCGGCTGCGTGGGTCAGAGCGGCGGCGGCTGGGCGCACTACGTGGGCCAGGAGAAGCTGCGGCCGCAGGCCGGCTGGGCGCCGGTGGCCTTCGCCCAGGACTGGCACCGGCCGTCGCGCACCATGAACGGCACCACCTTCTTCTACTTCCATACCGACCAGTGGCGCTACGAGCGCGTGGCCGCCGACGAGCTCCTGGCCGACACGGCCAAGGGCAAGTACCGGGGCTATAGCCTGGGCGACTACAACGTGGTGTCTCAGCGGCTGGGCTGGCTGCCCTCGGCCCCGCACTTCGACCGCAATCCCCTGGAGATCGTCGCCGCGGCGGAAAAGGCCGGCGCCAAGGACGAGGCCGGGGTGGCCAAGTACGTGGTGGAGCAGCTCAAGAGCGGCAAGCTGGCCTTCGCATCCGAGGACATCGACAACCCGGCCAACTTCCCGCGCAACCTCTTCGTCTGGCGCGCCAATCTGCTGGGCTCCAGCGCCAAGGGCCACGAGTATTTCCTGAAGCATCTGCTGGGCGCCCAGAACGGCGTGATGACGGACGGCACGGAAGGCCGCGAGTCCAAGGAAATCCGCTGGCGCGAGGAGGCGCCCATCGCCAAGCTCGACCTGCTGGTGGACATCAACTTCCGCCTGAACTCCACCGGCGCCTACTCGGACATCATCCTGCCGACCGCCACCTGGTATGAGAAGAACGACCTCAACACCACGGACATGCATCCCTTCATCCACCCGTTGAGCGAGGCGGTGACGCCGGGCTGGGAGTCCAAGTCCGACTGGCAGATCTTCAAGACCATCGCCAGGCAGTTCTCGGCGCTGGCGGCCAAGCACCTCGGCACCCGCAAGGATCTGCTGGCGGTGCCCATGATGCACGACTCGCCCATGGAGCTGGCCCAGCCGCTGGGCGTCAAGGACTGGAAGAAGGGCGAGTGCGAGCCGGTGCCGGGCAAGACCCTGCCGCTGCTGAAGCTGGTGGAGCGCGACTACGCCAACACCTACAAGAAATTCACCGCCCTGGGCCCGTTGATGAGCAAGGCCGGCAACAACGTCAAGGGCATCGACTGGAACACCGAAGCCGAGTACGAGGAGCTCAAGCACCTCAACGGCACCATCCAGGATGAAGGCATCAGCCAGGGCATGCCCTCGCTGGCCGAGGACATCCACGTCTGCGATACGGTGCTCCTGATGGCGCCCGAGACCAACGGCGAGGTGGCGCACAAGTCCTGGACCAGGCTCTCGCAGAAGACCGGCGTCGACCACCTGCATCTGTGCGAGGGCCGGCGCGAGGACAAGATCCACTACCGCGACATCCAGGCGCAGCCGCGCAAGATCATCACGGCGCCCACCTGGAGCGGCATCGAGTCCGAGCACGTGAGCTACACCGCCGGCTACACCAACATCCACGAGCACATCCCGTTCCGCACGCTGACCGGGCGCGCCCAGTTCTACCAGGACCACGAATGGATGCTGGACTTCGGCGAGGGCTTCTGCGCCTACCGCCCGCCGGTCGACCTCAGGGCCCACAGCAGCATCCCGGCGGCGGTGCGCGGCAAGCCGCACTTGGTGCTCAACTGGATCACGCCGCACAGCAAGTGGGGCATTCACAGCACCTACAACGACAACCTGCGCATGCTGAACCTGTTCCGCGGCGGCCCCACGGTGTGGGTGGCCGAGGCCGACGCCCGCTCCATCGGGCTGCAGGACAACGACTGGGTGGAAGCGGTCAACGCCAACGGCGCCACGGTGGCGCGCGTGGTGGTGAGCCAGCGCATCCCGCGCGGCATGGCCATGATGTACCACGCCCAGGAGAAGATCGTGAACGTGCCCGGATCGCCGTCCACGGGCAAGCGCGGCGGCATCTTGAACAGCGTGACCCGGGTGGTGGTCAAGCCGACCCACATGATCGGCGGCTACGCCCAGCTGAGCTACAGCTTCAACTACTACGGCACGGTCGGTTCGCAGCGCGACGAGTACGTGGTGCTGCACAAGATCGAGGACCGCGACGTCAACTGGCTGGAGCGGGGACTGACGCCGGAGCGCGAAGCCGCGCTCAACCCGCCCGGCGTCCGCTAGCAAGTTTTGTGGAGAATGAGGCAACGCCCCATGGGTAACTCTCTCGTCCATCCCCATGGCTCATTCTCCACCCTTTGAATTCAGGAGAAAGATATGAAAGTCCGCGCACAGTTTGCCTTCGTGTTCAACCTGGACAAGTGCATCGGTTGCCACACCTGCTCGGTGACCTGCAAGAACGTCTGGACCAATCGCAAGGGTGTCGAATACGCCTGGTTCAACAACGTCGAGTCGAAGCCCGGCATCGGCTATCCCAAGCAGTGGGAGAACCAGGACATCTGGGAGGGGGGCTGGGAGAAGCGCAACGGCAAGCTGGAGCTCAAGGCCGGCGGCCGCGCCAGCAAGTTGGTCAACATCTTCAACAACCCGAAGCTGCCGGAGATCGACGACTACTACGAGCCCTTCACCTACGACTACGCCCACCTGCAGACGGCGCCCCTGTCCGAGGCGGCGCCCACGGCGCGGCCCCTGTCGCAGATCGACGGCAGCCGCATGGAGAAGGTCACCTGGGGACCCAACTGGGAGGACGACCTCGCCGGCGAGTTCGAGAAGCGCGCGGCCGACAAGAACTTCGACAAGATCCAGAAGCAGATCTACGCCGAGTTCGAGAACACCTTCCACATGTACCTGCCGCGCATCTGCAATCACTGCCTGAATCCGGCCTGCGTGGCGGCCTGTCCCTCGGGCTCGGTCTACAAGCGCGAGGAAGACGGCATCGTGCTGGTGGACCAGGACAAGTGCCGCGGCTGGCGCATGTGCATCAGCGGCTGCCCCTACAAGAAGGTGTTCTACAACTGGGAGTCCGGCAAGGCCGAGAAGTGCATCGGCTGCTATCCGCGCGTGGAATCGGGCCTGCCCACGGTCTGCTCCGAATCCTGCGTCGGGCGCATCCGCTACAACGGCATCGTCCTCTACGACGCCGACCGCATCCTGGACACCGCCAGCCAGGACAGCGTCCAGGACCTCTACAAGGCGCAGATGGACATCTTCCTCGACCCCAACGATCCGGCGGTGATCGCCCAGGCGCGCGCCGACGGCGTGCCGGATTCCTGGATCGAGGCCGCCCAGCGCTCGCCCATCTACAAGATGGCCATCGACTGGAAGATCGCCTTCCCGATGCACCCCGAGTTCCGCACCCTGCCCATGGTCTGGTACGTGCCGCCGCTGTCGCCGGTGCAGTCGCAGATCGACCAGGGCGCCCTGCCGACCGGGCCGGACGGGGTCATCCCGCGCGCCGACGCCCTGCGCCTGCCGGTGAAGTACTTGGCCAACCTGCTCACCGCCGGCCAGGAGGCGCCCATCGTCAGCGCCCTGAACCGGCTCATCGCCATGCGCAGCTACATGCGCTCGGTGCACGTGGAGGGCCAGGCCGACACCCGCGCCCTGGAGGCCGCCGGCCTCGACGAGGCGACCGCCAAGGAGATGTACCGCTACCTGGCCATTGCCAACTACGAGGACCGCTTCGTCATCCCCACCAGCCACGAGGAGCTGCGCCTGGAGGACTTCTACGCCTTCCAGGGCCAGAACGGCTTCGCCTTCGGCAACGACAGCTCGGCCGGCCGCAGCGGCTTCTCGCTCTTCCCCGACCGGCGCAAGGAAACGGTGGAGCCGCTGCACTTCGTGCCGCGCGCCAAGATCAAGGGCTAAAGGAGATACCCATGCTGATCTACAGAATCCTGTCACGACTGCTGGACTACCCGGACCAGGCCCTGCGCGAGCACCTGCCGGAAATCGCCGCCCGGATCGAGGCCGATCCGGGCCTCGACGAGGCGGAGCGGGACACGCTGCTGGACTTCCTGCACTGGATGCGGGCGGCCGACCCCTACGCGCTGGAGGGCCATTACGTGCAGACCTTCGACCTGACGCCGGAGCACAGCCTGCACCTGACCCATCATCTCTTCGGCGACGAGGACCGCGAGCGCGGGCCGGCCATGGTGGACATTGCCGAGCACTACAAGAGCTACGAGCTGGAGGCGGTCGAGGGCGAGCTGCCGGACTACCTGCCGCTGCTCCTGGAGTACGCCTCCACCCTGGAGGAAACGGAGGGGCGCTTCTTCCTGGCGGATGCGGCCAAGGTGCTGAACGTGCTGGCCGCCAACCTGGAAAAGGCGCACAGCCCCTACGCGCCGCTCGTCCGTCTGATTGAACATCGCGGCCGTCTGGTCAGCCAGGCCGCTTAAGGAGTCGACCATGAACCTGCACAATTTCCTCTACGGCGTCTACCCCTACCTGGCGGGGACCATTTTCCTGATCGGCAGTTGGGTGCGCTTCGACCACGAGCAGTACACCTGGAAGAGCGACTCCAGCCAGCTGCTGTCCAGAAAGCACATGCGCCTGGCCAGCAATCTCTTCCACGTGGGCATCATCTCCATCTTCTTCGGCCATCTCGTCGGCCTGCTGACCCCGCACGCCTTTTTCCTGAGCCTCGGCGTGTCCGACATGACCCACCAGTACATCGCCATCGCGGCGGGTTCCATCTTCGGGACCATGTGCCTGATCGGCGGCGTCATGCTCTGGCTCCGGCGCATGTTCAACCCGCGCATCTCGTCGGCCAGCCGCTTCTCCGACAAGCTGATCCTGAGCTGGATCCTGGTCACGCTCCTGCTCGGCCTGTCCACCATCCCCGTGTCCCTGGGCCATGCCCAGCACGGCAATCCGGGTGTGATGATCGCCTTGGCGGAATGGGCGCAGAGCATCGTCACCTTCCAGCCACAGCCGTCGCTCATCGCCGGGGTGGACACCATCTTCAAGGTCCATCTCTTCTTCGGCATGACGGTGTTCCTGCTCTTCCCCTTCACCCGCCTGGTGCACGTCTGGAGCGTGCCGCTCGCCTACCTGCGGCGCCCCTACCAGATCGTGCGCACCAAGCGGCCCGCGCTGTCCCGCTGAGCAAGCCGTCCGTCCTGTCCGGGCCAGTATCCGGACAGGACTTCCACAGTCCGGCGGCCGCCGGTTTCGGGGAGATGCGTCATGAGTCCCTTGGTCGTCCTGGCGGGCATCGCCACCGGCATCCTGCTGGGCCTCTTCGGCAGCGGCGGCTCGATCATCGCCGTCCCCGCGCTGCTCTACCTGCTGCACGTCGGCGCCAAGCCTGCCA
Organism: Thermithiobacillus tepidarius DSM 3134; assembly: GCF_000423825.1. Lineage (NCBI taxonomy): Bacteria > Pseudomonadati > Pseudomonadota > Acidithiobacillia > Acidithiobacillales > Thermithiobacillaceae > Thermithiobacillus > Thermithiobacillus tepidarius. The sequence goes on along the minus strand of NZ_AUIS01000008.1, from coordinate 29,670 downwards.
TCGCCATGAGCCTCGGCATCGTCGCCGTCACCGCCAGCATCTCCGCCGTCGACCATTGGCGCCGCGGCAACGTGAAGCTGCCGGTGGCCGCCGTCTTCGGTCTGTGGGGCGTGATCGGCACCTACGCCGGCGCCCGTCTGGGCGTGCGGGTGCCGGCGAGCGTGCAGCTCGCCCTCTTCGCGCTGGTGATGTACCTGGCCGCCTACAAGATGCTGCGGCCGAAGCCGGCGCCCGCCGGCGCGCCCGCGGCGGACGCTCCGGCGCCGCGCCAGGGCCGCATCGCCCTGCACGGCCTGGCCGTGGGCCTGCTGACCGGCCTGGTGGGCGTGGGTGGCGGCTTCCTGATCGTGCCCGCCCTGGTGCTGCTCTCGGGCATTCCCATGAAGGAGGCGGTGGGCACCTCGCTGGCGGTGGTGGCGGCCAAGTCCTACGCGGGCTTCATCGGCTACCTGGGGGCGGTGGAGATCGACTTCCTGCTGATGGCCCTGTTCACCGGCGTGGCCATCGCCGGCAGCTTCGCCGGCGCCTGGCTGTGCCGCCATCTGCCCGCCGAGGTCCTGAAGCGCGGATTCGCCGTGTTTCTGGTCTTCGTGGCCAGCTACATCCTGTTGAAAAGCGTCTTGTGAAGACGGAGGAGTCCGGAGGACTGGCATGCTGAATACCGATCTGCCGTTGCTGCGCATCAGGGAAAAACGGCTGTTGCCCGTCGTTCAGGGCGGCATGGGGGTCGGCGTGTCGGCGCACCGCCTGGCTGGCACGGTGGCGAGCCATGGGGCGGTGGGCACCATCGCCAGCATCGACCTGCGCCATCACCATGCCGACCTGTTGGCGCAGACCCGCCGCTGCCGCGACAAGGACGAGCTGGAACGCATCAATCTGCTCGCCCTCGACCGCGAAGTGCGCGCCGCCCTGCAGCTGGCCGCGGGGGAGGGGCTGGTGGCGGTGAACGTCATGAAGGCGGTCAGCGCCCACGCGGACTACGTGCGCCAGGCCTGCGCCAGCGGCGCCCAGGCCATCGTCATGGGCGCGGGCCTGCCGCTGGACCTGCCCGAGCTGACCGCCGATTTTCCCGCAGTGGCGCTCATTCCGATTCTCTCGGATGCGCGCGGCGCGGCCCTGGTCCTGAAGAAGTGGATGCGCAAGCAGCGCCTGCCAGACGCCATCGTCCTCGAGCACCCCCGCTACGCCGGCGGGCATCTGGGCGCGCCCAAGGCGGAGGACATCCAGGACCCGCGCTTCGACTTTCCCACGGTGCTGGAAGGGGTGTTCGCGGTGTTCCGGGAACTCGGCATCGAGCGCGAGTCCGTGCCCCTGATCCCGGCCGGCGGCATTCACAGCCACGCGCAGATCCGCGAACTGCTTGCGCTGGGCGCCAGCGCCGTGCAGATCGGCACGCCCTTCGCCGTGACCGCGGAGGGTGACGCCCATCCCAACTTCAAGCGCGTCCTGGCCGAGGCCGGGCCGGAGGACATCGTCACCTTCATGAGCGTGGCGGGGCTGCCGGCCCGCGCGGTGCTTACGCCCTGGCTGAAAAATTATCTCAAGCGCGAAAGCCGGCTGCAGGCCTGCGCCCAGGCCGACCGGCGGCGCTGCGCCATCGCGCTGGATTGCCTGAGCCACTGCGGCCTGCGCGACGGCAATGCGCGGGCGGGGCAGTTCTGCATCGATGCCCAGCTGGCTGCCGCGCTGCGCGGCGAGGTGGACAAGGGGCTCTTCTTCCGGGGGGCGGGGCGCCTGCCCTTCGGCGCGGAGATCCGTCCGGTGGGCGAGCTGCTGGCGCATCTGCTGCAGGCGAATGCGTGAATCGTTGACGCGCGTCAAGGTTTCGGTCCGCCGGCCGGGCTAAGTTGAGGCTTCGTCAACCAGGCGGGGGGCCCATGGCGCTATCCGACTACGTGAACACCTTCGGGCAAGCAATGCTGCAACGCTACGGCGAGCGCGTGCACAAGCTGGCTCTTCACGCCGGCTTCACCTGCCCGAATCGGGATGGCAGCAAGGGGCACGGCGGCTGCACCTTCTGCAACAACGCCTCCTTCAATCCGGCCGGGCGCCGGCCGGCGGTCATCGCGGCGCAGCTCGCCGACGGTCGGCGGGTGATCGGCGGGCTCAGCAAGGCGCGGCTCTTCCTGGCCTACTTCCAGGCCTACACCAACACCTATGCCGCGCGCGAGGTGCTGGCCGCGCTCTACGACCAGGCGCTGGCGGAGCCGGACGTCATCGGCCTGGCCGTCGGCACGCGCCCGGACTGCGTGCCCGACACGGTGCTGGATCTCCTGGCCGACTACCGCCGCGGCGGGCTGGAGGTCTGGCTGGAGCTGGGCTTGCAGTCGGCCTGCGACGAGACCCTGGCGCGGGTGCGGCGCGGCCACGGCCTGGCCGAGTACCGGCAGGCGGTCCGCGCCGCCCGCGCGCGCGGCATTCCGGTCTGCACCCACCTCATCGCCGGCCTGCCGGGCGAGACGGCGGCGCACTGCCGGCGCAGCCTGGATATCGTGCTGGAGCTCGGCGTGGACGGCCTCAAGCTGCACCCGCTGCACGTGGTCCGGGGCACGCAGCTGGCCCGGGAGTGGCGGCGCGGCGATTACCGGCCGCTGGCTTTGGACGAGTACGTGGACATCGCCGCCGATCTGGTCCAGCGCACGCCGGCGCAGGTGGTCTTCCACCGGCTGACCGGCACGGCGCCGGCGCCGCTGCTGCTGGCTCCCGACTGGTGCGTGGGCAAGTGGCGGGTGCTCAACGGCATCGAGCGCGAGCTGCAGCGGCGCGGCCGCGGCCAGCTCGTCCCACCCGCAATGATGAAGGAGGAAGCGCAACGTGCCATCTGATGCCCTTCTGGAGCTGGTCTGCCCGGCGGGCAGCCTGCCCGCCCTCAAGGCCGCCGTGGACAACGGCGCCGACTGCGTGTATCTCGGCTTTCGCGACAACACCAACGCCCGCAACTTCAGCGGCCTGAACTTCGATGCGGCGGGCGCCCGCGAGGGCATCCGCTACGCCCGCGATCGCGGCGCCCGGGTGTTCCTGGCTCTGAACACCTACCCCCAGGCGGCGGACTGGCAGCAGTGGCATGGTGCCATCGACAAGGCGGCGGCGCTCGGCGTGGACGCCGTGATCCTGGCCGACCCGGGCCTGATGCGCTACGCCGCGGACAACTACCCGGATCTGCGCCTGCACCTGTCCGTGCAGGGTTCGGCCACCAATCACGAGGCGATCAACTTCTATCACGAGCAGTTCGGGGTGTGCCGGGCGGTGCTGCCGCGGGTGCTGTCCCTGGCCCAGGTCGAGCAGGTGCTGCGGCACAGCCGGGTGGAGATCGAGCTGTTCGGCTTCGGCAGCCTGTGCGTCATGGTGGAGGGGCGCTGCGCGCTGTCCTCCTACGTCACCGGCGAGTCGCCCAATACCTGCGGCGTCTGCTCGCCGGCCAAGATGGTGCGCTGGCAGCACACCGCCCGGGGCCTGGAGTCGCGCCTGAACGGCGTGCTCATCGACCGCTACGCGGCGGACGAGAACGCCGGCTACCCGACCCTGTGCAAGGGCCGCTTCCAGGTGAACGGCGAGACCTACTACGCCATCGAGGAGCCGACCAGCCTCAACACCCTGGCGCTGTTGCCGGCCATGCTGCGCATGGGCGTGGCCGCGATCAAGATCGAAGGGCGGCAGCGCAGCCCGGCCTACGTCGCCCAGGTGGCGCGGGTGTGGCGCGTGGCCATCGACGCGTGCAAGCGCGATCCCGCCGGCTATGCCGCGCGGCCGGACTGGGTCCGCGCGCTGGATCGCGTGGCCGAGGGGCAGCAGCACACCCTTGGCGCCTATCACCGTCCCTGGAAGTGAGGTGCGCATGAAGCTGGCCCTGGGTCCTGTCCTGTATTACTGGCCGCGGCAGCGGCTCCTGGATTTCTACGAGATGATTGCCGCCGCGCCCGTGGACATCGTTTATCTCGGTGAAGTGGTCTGTTCCCGGCGCCACGAGCTGCGCCTGCCCGACTGGCTGGCGCTGGCGGAGCGGCTGGCCGCCGCCGGCAAGGCGGTGGTGCTGAGCACCCAGGCCCTGATCGAGTCCGAGTCCGACCTCAAGGTCATGCGGGCGCTGGCCGATCAGGAGCGCTTCACCGTCGAGGCCAACGACACGGGAGCGCTGCGCCTGCTGGCGGGCCGACCTTTCGTCGCCGGGCCCCATCTCAACGTCTACAATCCGCCCACCCTCGCCTGGCTGGCGGGGCTGGGGGCGCGCCGCTGGGTGATGCCGGTGGAAATGGGGCGTGAGGCCCTGGGCCATCTGCAGCGGCAGCGCCCGGCCATGGAGACGGAGGTCTTCGCCTACGGCCGCCTGCCGCTGGCCTTTTCGGCGCGTTGCTTCACCGCGCGCCACCACAATCTGAGCAAGGATGATTGCCGTTTCCGCTGCCTGGAGGCGGATGACGGGCTGACTCTGCACACCCGCGAGGGCCAGGGCTTCCTGGTGCTCAACGGCACCCAGACCCAATCCGCCGCGGTGTACAACCTCATCGCAGCGGTGGACGAGCTGCGCGATTTGGGTGTGGACGTGCTGCGGCTCAGCCCGCAGTCCCGGCACACGGAGCACGTCATTCGGCTTTTCCGCGAGGCCCTGGACGGCCGCCTGGCGCCGGTCGCGGCGGCGCAGGCGCTGGCGGCGCTAATGCCCGACGTGCCGTGCGACGGCTACTGGCACGGCGGGCCGGGCTTGGTGCTGGCCGGCCACGGGGGCGGACGATGAGCGCCGGCATCCCGGTCCGGGTCTGGGACAGCGGCCTGCGGGCCGGCAGCGAGAACCTGGCTCTCGACCGCCAGTGGCTGCATGAGCACGCCCTCGGCAACTGCTCGAACCTGCTGCGTTTCCACCGTTACCAGCCCAGCGCCAGCGTGGGCCGCCATCAGGCCCTGGACCGCGAGCTGCGCCTGGATTACTGCCGGCGTCAGGGCATCGAGGTGCTGCGCCGTCCCAGCGGCGGCGGTGCCCTTTACCAGGATGCCGGGCAACTGGCGCTCAGCCTGATCATCCCGCGCCCGCCGGCTTGGCACGGCGGGGATATGGGCACGATGCTGCAGGCCTTCTGCCGGGGCCTGGCCCGTGGGCTGCGGCGCTTGGGCCTGGCGGCCGCCTTCAAGGCGCCCAACGACCTGGAAGTGGGCGGGCGCAAGCTGGCCTCGGCTTTCCTGACCGGCGAGGGCGAGTCGCTGCTGTTTCAGGCATTCCTGCTGCTGGAGGCGGACGTGCGCTGCATGCTCCAGGCCTTGCGCGTGCCCACCGAGAAGCTGTCTCCCTCGGGGCTGGCCGGCGCGCGCGAACGGCTGATCACCCTCGGCCAATGCCTGGGGCGCAGCCCGGCGCCGGCGGTGCTGCAGGAGTCCTTGCTGGCCGGCCTGGGCGCCGAGCTGGGTCTGCGCTTTCAGCCGGCCGACGCGCACTTGTGCGCCGGCTTGCGTCCGACGCCGGCGCAGGAGGCGGCCGAGGCGCGGCGCATCGACTGGAGCGAGCCGCGCGGCGAGGCGCTGGAAGCCCTGTGGCGGACGGCGGGCGGCGTGCTGCGCGCCCGCGTCACCCTGGATGCCGAAGGCAAACGCATCCGCTGGGCGGAATTCGCCGCCGACCTGCACCTGCGGCCCGCGACCCTGCTGGAGACCCTGCAGGCGGCCATGGCGGATCTGCCCGTGCCGCTGGCCGGCGCCTGCGTGGCGCACGTGCTGCAAAGGCAGCGGGCCGATCTGCTGGGTTGCGATGCCGCAGACCTGCAGCGGGTGCTGCAGCTCGCCTTGGACAAGTTCGCCCTGCGCCAGCGCCTGGGCTTGAGTGTCGCCGAGGCCAACGCGCTGATGCTGCACGCCGGGACTGCCGACGCCGTGCTCGAGCGCGCGCAGGCGATGCTGGTGCCCTACTGCGCCAAGCCGGCCTGGTGCAAGTGGCGCCATCTGGATGGCTGCACCGAATGCGGCAAGTGCGAGGTGGGGGAGGCCTACCGCCTGGCCCGCGAGCGCGGCATGCCGGTGACCTCCATCAACAATTACGAGCACCTGGTCGCCACCCTGGCGCGCATGCGGGCCCAGGGCGTGCAGGCCTATGTGGGCATGTGCTGCAGCAACTTCTTCATCAAGCGCCACCGGGCCTTCCGCGAGGCGGGCATGCCGGCGCTGCTCATGGACATCAGCGGCTCCAACTGCTACGAGCTGCAGCAGGAGGAGCAGGCCTACGCCGGCACCTTTCAGGCGCAGGCGCGGCTGGAGGTGGCGCTGCTGCGGCGGGTGATGCAGGGCGTGCCCGGCACGGACAGGACGCAATCGGGAGGAGTGAAGCATGAGGGAAACGACACCGCCGGCCAGCCGGCTCACCTTGCCGAAGGGCATGACTAGACTGCTGGCCCGCTTGCCGGCCTACCCCCACTCGCTGCTGTTCGCGGCCGCCCTGAACCAGGCCCTCGGCCGCCGGCTCGGGGCGGAGCTGCTGCAAGCCCTGCGCGGCAAACGCTTGCGCATCCGGGTCGCCGACGCCGGGCTGAGCTTCTTCGTGGGCGTGGGCGGCGGCGGCTTCCACGCCTGCCGGCCCGGCCCGGCGGACCTGGCCATCAGCGCCAGCGCCTATGATTTTCTGCTGCTGGCCCTGCGCCGGGAGGATCCTGACACGCTCTTTTTCAGCCGCCGGCTGCTCATGGAGGGCGACACGGAGCTGGGTTTGCTGGTCAAGAACACCCTGGACGCGCTGGAGCCGCCCGCCTGGGTCGAGCGGTTGCTGCAGCCGATTATGGCGCGGGTGGACGGCTGAGGCGCCTCAGCCGCCGGTCATTGCCATGAAGCGCAGCACCTTGTGCGGCTGCTCGCGGAACTCGTGGCGCAGCGGCTTCAGCTCCAGCGCGGCGCGGATGGCGGCTTCCAGGACCGCGTCGGGCGCCTGCCCGCGCAGCAGCGGACCCAGGGCGACGCTACCTTCCTCTCCGAGGCAGGTGTGCAGCGCGCCGTCCACGCCGATGCGCAGGCGGTTGCAGGTCTCGCAGAAGTGCTGGGAGATGGGCGTGATGAAGCCGAGGGCGAAGGCGCCGTCGCGGCTGCGCAGATAGCGCGCCGGCCCGCCGCCCGGCTCGACGCTGTCGACCAGGTCGAAGCGCGCCTGCAGCCGGCGCCGGACCGGCTGCAGATCCAGGTAGCCCGCCTGCCGGCCGGTCTCGCCGACGGGCATGGTCTCGATCAGGCGCAGGACGAAGCCCCGGTCCAGGCAGAAGGCGACCATGTCGTCGATCTCGTCATCGTTGACGCCGCCCATCACCACCATGTTGATCTTGATCGGGCGCAGGCCGGCCGCCTGCGCCGCCGCCAGGCCGGCCAGCACCTCGTCCAGGCAGTCGCGCCCGGTGATCCGCGCCAGCCGCTCCCGCCGCAGCGAGTCCAGGCTGACGTTGATGCGGCCGACCCCGGCCCGCGCCAGCGCCGGCGCGTGCCGGGCCAGCTGCGTGCCGTTGGTGGACAGGGAGAGGTCCGCGATGTCGGGGATGGCGGTGAGCCGGCCGGCCAGCTCGGCCAGGTCGCGCCGCAGCAGCGGCTCGCCGCCGGTCAGCCGCACCCGGCTGACTCCGAGGCGGGCGAAGAGGCCGGCCAGGCGCTCGATTTCGGCGAAGGACAGCCACTGCGCCGGCTCCTCGAAGCCCTTGAAGCCCTTGGGCAGGCAGTAGCTGCAGCGCAGATCGCAGCGGTCGGTGACCGACAGGCGCAGGTAGTCGATGCGCCGGCCGGCCCGGTCACTCAGGGTGCGTATGTTCTTATCCATGGCAAGCTCCGGCCTCCGTCAGGTCATCGCCCCACGCCACCAGTGCCGGGGGCGTGGGCTCTTGGAGCGGGAAGCGACCGCTGTCGGGATCCAGGCTCTTCACCGCGTATTCCTCGAGGATGTAGTGCCAGCCGTGCAGGAAAAGCTCGCCCGCCTCGATGGGTTTGCGCACCGTGGGGTAAATCAGCAGGCGCATCAGTTGCAAAGTGATGGAGCGCGCCTCGGTATGCCGCAGCACGGAGGGGAAATGATCATCCCCGACGCAGCCCCTTCGACAGCTCTGCTGGCATGGCGGTCTCCTTGAGCCCGTGGAAGGGAAGCCCGGACCCGGCGGATCGCGGCAGGCACTTATCCTCCCAATGCCACTCTAAGCAAGGAACCCTGGAAAATCCTTGACCCATGTCAAAGACGGCGGCTTTTCGGCTCTGCGCCCCTGCGTGCGGCCCCTTGCGCGGGTACTTGCATAGCGGGGACGGCTTGGCTATCTTGCAAGAGTGGCAGTGCCCTTCCGGCACCCGGAGAGCCGCCTCGAGCTTGCAGCAGCTAGCAAAGGATCCCCCATGACGAACCCCCGCCGATCCACCGAGGCCAAGCTCAAGGTTGCCTGCTCCAGCTGCAACCTGCGCCAGCTCTGTCTGCCCGTGGGCCTGTCGCCCGCCGACCTCGACAAACTGGATGCCATCCTGAATCTGCGCCAGCGCGTCCAGGCGGGCCAGCACGTCTACCGGGCTGGCGAGCCCTTCCGTTCCCTTTATGCCATCCGCTCCGGCGTCTTCAAGCTGTATCGGCTCAGCGCCGACGGCAAGGAGCAGGTGCTGGGCTTCCATCTGCCCGGCGAGCTCTTCGGCCTGGGCGCCATCAGCACCGGCGTGTACGCCGTCAATGCGATGGCCTTGGAAGACAGCCATGTCTGCGAGGTGCCCTTCGCGCGCCTGGAGGAACTGGCCCAGCAGGTGCCGGCGCTGCAGCGGCAGATTTACCGCTTCCTGAGCGCCGAGATCCTGCAGGACTGGAACGCCATGACGGTGCTGGGTTCCATGCAGGCCGAGGAGCGCCTGGCCGCGTTCCTGCTGGATCTGTCCGAGCGCCTGCAGCGCCGGGGCTTTTCCCCCAGCGCGCTGCACCTCAGCATGTCCCGCGAGGAAATCGGCAATTATCTGGGCATGAAGCTGGAGACCGTCAGCCGCACCTTTTCCAAGCTGCAGAAAGACGGCCTGATCACGGTCGAGCGGCGCCTGCTGGAGATCCGCGACATGGCGCGGCTGAAGAAGCTGGCCGGCTGCGCCGAGGCGGTCGGCCGGGAGAGCGTCCCCGCCTGAAGCCGGCCGCCGGCTCGCGTCAGTCGATGACGCCGAGCGTGCGCTGGCGGAAATCCGCGCCCATGGTCGCCGCGATGCCTTCGCAGGCGGCGAGATCCACCCCCGGCAGGCCCGCGATGGCGGTCAGCGTGACTTCGGGCACGAAGTCGCAGGCCCGGTCCGCGAAATCCAGCACCGCCCCGCGGCTGTGGGCGTGCCGGGGTCGGCAGTAGCGATTGTAGGTGCTGTCGTCCTGGGCGTTGAGCGAGACCGACAGGGCATCGATGTGGCCTTCCAGATCCGCCGTGATGTCGCGGTCGTGGCGCAGGTTGGCCAAGCCGTCCGTATCCAGCCGCACGCGCCCGCCCAGCCGGCGGATTTCCTTCCCCGCCTCCAGCACCGTGTAGAGCCGCATGGTCGGCTCGCCCAGTCCGGCAAACACCACCTCCCGGTAAGCCCCCGGATCACCCACCGCGGCCACGATCTCCTCCAGCGTCGGCTCATGCTGCAGCCGCAGATGGCGGCCGCCGATGCGCCAGTCGCCGCCCGTTTTCGGGCAGAAGCTGCAGCGCAGACTGCAGGTATTGGTAACGTTCAGATAGAGCCGGTCGCCCTGGGGGTAGGCGATGACGCTGCGCTTCAATCGGATCACGGAGCCGGTGCGCCTGGACATGGGACTTGCCTTGGCAATGACGGTCGTTGGTCAGCCTAGTATTCCATTTTTTTTGCGCCGTGCTTTGACATAAGTCAAGGAAAGTCCGGCACAAGCCCGGGTAGCATCCTGTCTCAACGGCTACAATATGTAGTGTTTGGGACGGTGGGCCAGGAGGAGCAGGGCATGACGGCGGACGCGCAGACGGGTACGGCATCGGATCCCGCATTTCCCTTTCGGCAGGTGCGCAAGCGCGACGGCAGCCTCGCGCCCTTCGACGCCGGCAAGATCCGCGCCGCCATCCGCCGCGCCGGGGCGGCCACCGGTGAGTTCGACGCGGCCGCGGCCGCCCGCCTTGCCGAACAGGTGCTCAAGGTGTTGAGCCATCAGCACCGCCAGGAGCCGCCCGCGATCGAGCGCATCCAGGACGTGGTGGAGCAGGTGCTGATCGCCGCCGACCACTTTCGCACCGCGCGCGCCTACATCATCTACCGCGAAAGCCACGCCAAGCTGCGCCGGGACCGCCAGACCCTGGTGGACGTGGCGAGCTCGGTCAACGAGTACCTGGAGCGCGCCGACTGGCGGGTCAATGCCAACGCCAACCAGGGCTACTCCCTGGGCGGCCTGATCCTGAACGTGTCCGGCAAGGTGGTGGCCAATTATTGGCTGAACCACGTCTATCCGCCGGCGGTGGGGGAAGCGCATCGGGACGGCGACCTGCACGTCCACGATCTGGACATGCTGGCCGGCTACTGCGCCGGCTGGTCGCTGCGCACTCTGCTCAACGAGGGACTCAACGGCGTGCCCGGCAAGGTCGAGGCCGGCCCGCCGCGGCACATGTCGAGCGCGGTCGGCCAGATCGTCAATTTCCTCGGCACCCTGCAGAACGAATGGGCCGGCGCGCAGGCCTTCAGCTCCTTCGATACCTACATGGCGCCCTTCATCCGCAAGGACGGCCTCTCCTATGCCGAGGTGCGGCAGTACATCCAGGAGCTCATCTACAACCTCAACGTGCCGTCGCGCTGGGGCACCCAGACCCCCTTCACCAATCTCACCTTCGACTGGACCTGCCCGGAGGATCTGCGCGAGCAGGTGCCGCTGATCGGCGGCGAGGAGATGCCGTTCACCTACGGCGAGCTGCAGACCGAGATGGACATGATCAACCGCGCCTACATCGAGGTGATGACCGCGGGCGACGCCAAGGGCCGGGTCTTCACCTTCCCCATCCCCACCTACAACATGACCCGCGATTTCCCCTGGGACAGCGAGAATGCCGAGCGCCTCTTCGCCATGACGGCCAAGTACGGGCTGCCCTATTTCCAGAATTTCATCAACTCCGACCTGCAGCCGAACATGATCCGCTCCATGTGCTGCCGCCTGCAGCTCGACCTGCGCGAGCTGCTGAAGCGCGGTAACGGCCTCTTCGGCTCCGCCGAGCAGACCGGCTCGGTGGGCGTGGTCACGGTCAACTGCGCGCGCCTGGGCTACCTGCACAAGGGCGACGAGGCGGGGCTGTATCGGCGCCTGGACCGGCTGCTGGAGATCGCCCGCGACAGCCTGGAGATCAAGCGCAAGGTGATCCAGCGCCACATGGACGCCGGCCTCTTTCCCTACACCAAGCGCTATCTCGGCACCCTGCGCAATCATTTCTCCACCATCGGCGTGAACGGCATCAACGAAATGATCCGCAACTTCACGGACGACGCCGAGGACATCACAACGCCCGGGGGACGTGCCTTCGCCCTGCGCCTGCTCGATCACGTGCGGGCCCGGATGCTGGCTTTCCAGGAAGAGACCGGCCACATGTACAACCTGGAGGCCACGCCGGCCGAGGGCACCACCTACCGCTTCGCCAAGGAGGACCGCAAGCGTTTTCCGGACATCCGGCAGGCGGGCACCGCGGACACGCCTTACTACACCAATTCCTCGCAACTGCCGGTGGGCTTCACCGACGATCCCTTCGAGGCCCTGGAGCGGCAGGAGCCGCTGCAGCGCAAGTACACCGGCGGCACGGTGCTGCACCTTTACATGAGCGAGCGCATCTCCAGCGCCCAGGCCTGCAAGACCCTGGTGCGCCGGGCCCTGGAGCGCTTCGGCCAGCCCTACATCACGGTGACGCCGACCTTTTCCATCTGCCCGAAACACGGCTACCTGAGCGGCGAGCACCCCTTCTGCCCCCGCTGCGACGAGGCCCTGCTCGCCGAGAAGCGCCGGGCCCTGTCCAGCATCCAAGCCAAGGAGGAGATCCCATGAGCGAATCCGTCAAAGCACCCCACCCGGCAGCGGCCGAGATCACCCTGAGCGACGCGGAGCGCCAGCCCTGCGAGATCTGGACCCGGGTCATGGGCTACCACCGGCCGGTGGCGTCCTTCAACATCGGCAAGCAGGGCGAGCACCGGGAGCGCCGCTGCTTCCGCGAAAGCCGGGCCCGGCTGGGCGGCTGAGGACGCCATGCCGCCGCTGCGCGTGGGCGGCTTCGTCCCGCTGAGCGCCACCGATTTTCCGGACGCCCTGGCGGCGGTGGTGTTCTGCCAGGGCTGCCCCTGGCGCTGTCCCTACTGCCACAACCCGCATCTGCTGCCGCGCCGCGCTGCGGCCATGCTGGATTGGGCGCAAATTCTCGATTTTCTGCGACGCCGGCAGGGTCTGCTGGATGCCGTGGTGTTCAGCGGCGGCGAGCCCACCCTGCAGGACGCCCTGCCGGCGGCGTTGCGCGAGGTGCGGGCGCTGGGCTTCCGCGTCGGCCTGCACAGCGCCGGCCCGCATCCGGCGCGGCTGGCGCAGGTGCTGCCGTATCTGGACTGGATCGGCATGGACATCAAGGCGCCCTTTGCGGACTATGCGCCGGTGACCGGCGTGCGCGGCAGCGGGGCGCGGGCCCTGGCCAGCGCCCGCCTGGTGCTGGCCAGCGGCGTGCCCCACGAGTTCCGCAGCACGGTGCACCCGGCGCTGCTGAGCCGGGAGGCCGTGCGGGCGCTGGCCCGAGGGCTGGCCGAGCTGGGCGCGCGGCGCTTCGTGCTGCAGGCTTTCCGCAGCCGCGGCTGCGAAGACGCGCCGCTGCGCGAGCCGCCCGCCGGCAGCTTTCCGGATCCGGGCCTCTGCGCGGAGCTGAGTGCTTTGTTCGAGCACTTCAGCGTGAGAGCCTAACCCGGGCGCGGCAATGCGGTGAGCGCATGAAAGTCCACGCCATCCTGTCCAACATTCCGCTGTTCAGAGAGGCCGATCCCGCGGAGATCGGGCGGATCGCGCGCGGCACCCGCGAGCTGCACGCCGCCCGCGGCGAGGTCCTGTTCCAGAAGGGCGACACGCCGCAGGGCTTTTACATCGTCGTCTACGGCCAGACCAAGCTGGCTTTCTGCACGCCTCAGGGCGCGGAAAAGGTGGTCGACATTGTCGGCGCCGGCCAGAGCTTCGGCGAGGCGGTGATGTTCATGGACAAGCCGTATCTGGTCTATGCCCAGGCCATCGCCGACTCCCTCCTGCTGCACATCGGCAAGGCGGCGGTCTTCGCCGAGCTCGAGCGCAATCCCGCCTTCGGGCGCAAGATGCTGGCCGGCCTCAGCCGGCGCCTGCACACCCTGGTCAGCGACGTGGAAGCCTATTCCCTGCGTTCCGCCACGGCGCGGGTGATCGGTTATCTGCTGCGCCACGAGGCGGAGGAGGCCGGCGCGGACCAGACGCTGCGCATCCGGCTCCCGGCCAGCAAGGGCCTCATCGCCTCGCGCCTGAACCTGTCGCCGGAGACCTTCTCCCGCATCCTGCACGACCTGGGCACGGCGGGATTGATCAGCGTCGACGGCCGCGAGATCCAGGTGCACGATCTGGAGCGGTTGCGCGGCTACGGCCATTGATCCAGGCGCCGGTGGGCGCGGTGCGCTATCCTGGGCCGACGGAGGTGACGAGCATGACGGATCTGGTAATCGCGCGGGCGCTGCACGTGCTTGGCGTGGTGTTGTGGATCGGCGGGGTGGCCATGGTGACCACCGTGCTGCTGCCGGCGGCGCGGGATTTCAGCGCGCCCGGCGAGCGTCTGGCTTTCTTCGAGCGCATCGAGGGTCGCTTCGCCCGCCAGGCGCGCTGGACCACTCTGCTCACCGGCCTGAGCGGCTTTTACATGCTGCACGTCCTGCATGCCTGGGGCCGCTACGCCCAGCCGGCGTACTGGTGGGTGCACGCCATGACGGCGGTGTGGCTGCTCTTCACCCTGATGCTCTTCGTGCTCGAGCCCTTCTTCCTGCACCGCTGGTTTCACGCGCGCGCGGCGCGCGATCCGTTGGGGACCTTCGCCTTGATCCAGCGCCTGCACTGGGTGCTGCTGAGCGTGAGCCTCATCACCATTCTCGGCGCCATGATCGGCGTCCACGGCGGCTGGCTGTTCCGCTAGCGGGCGGCGGCCGCCGCTCGGCCGTGGCCGTGCTCGAAGCGGTAGACCCGGTAAGCCCCATAAAGGTTGAACCACAGCCATCCCGCCGAGGCGGCCAGGAGCAGGGCGGCTGGGTAGAGGAAGGGCTGCGGGCGCAGGATGGCCAGGGCCAGCAGCGCCAGGGCCAGGCAGTGCAGCCAGAACTGCCCGCGCGTGTGCTGCTCGGGCACGATGAGCCGGATGTTGGGCGCCGCGCCGCGCTGGCTCTGCAAGTGGAACCAGACCAGAAAGGGCACGATCTTGTACAGCATGCCGTTGACCATGGACACGGCGAAGCCCGCGATCACCAGCATCCCGAGCAGCGGCTCATAGGCGGGCAGGGCCGCCACGGCAGGCAGCAATCTTCCGCTGATCCAGAGCCCCACCGCCAGCAGCAGGCTGAGCATGGCGGCGCGCGCGAAGAGCAGGGTGGCGTCGGGCTGGCGCCGCCGCCGGCGCGCCTGCAGGCGCAGGGTGACGCCGGCAAAGGCGGCCAGGACGGCCGCCAAGGCAAGCCCGGCCAGGGCGGCGGCGCCCTCATGCCCGCTCCAGGCGGCGGCGGACCAGGCCGCCAGCAGGGCGAAGGCGGCGGGCGCCAGCCAGCGCGCCAGGCGCTTCGGGTAGGCCGGCGTCAATTGGAACATGGGCACCACCTGGTAGGCCACGCCGACGATCAGCAGGCCGACCCAGCCCAAGAGCCCCCAGGCCAGGTGCAGGTCGACCAGCCGCAGGCGCGCCGCCAGCGGCCAGGGCCAGGCGTAGCGGCTCGCCAGGACCAGCCCCAGCAGCACGGTGGCCAGCAGCGCCAGGGCGGCCAGGCCCATGGCGGTGACGGTGGGATTGCGGGCGGCACGGGTCAGAGCCAGGCCCACGGCTGCCAGGAAGACGGCGAAGCCGGCGCCCAGCAGCGGCAGCGCCAGTTGGAAGAGGAACGGGCGCTGGAACAGGAAGCCGCCCATGAGGCCCAGAATGCCGAATGCCAGCGGCACGTGGACGGCCATGGCGGTCTGCCGCGGCCGCGCCACCGGCGCGCCGGCGACCACCGGCAGCATCTGCAGCAGGGCGCCGATCATCACCAGCCCCAGGAAACCGAGGGTGAAAGCGTGGGTGACCGCCAGCAGGCCCGGCGACCAGCGGCTGGCGAGCAGGGTGGGGCCCTGCCACAGCAGCACCACGGCGGCCAGCAGCAGAAAAGGCGGGGCGCTGAGAAAAAAACGCAGCGGCACGCCGAGCGGCGGCGCCTGCTCGAAGGAGAGGCCGGGAGCGGACACGGATCGCCTCCTGCTCAGCCCGGCGCCGGCTCACGGCGCCAGATGCGGATTTCGTAGCAGTCGTCCGCCGCCTGCCGGGTGTCGTGGGCGTAGCCGCGCTTGTCGAGGATGGGGTAGAGCAGGCGGGGCTCCCGGTGGTGCACCATGCGCAGGTGCTGGTTCGGCGCCAGGGAGGCGAGCGCCGCCAGCACCCGCTCCATGGGTTCCGGCGGCTCCAGGCCGCGCACGTCGATGACCCGTTCCTCAGCCATGTCCCACCGCCTCGGCCCGCCCGGCGAGCGCATCCATGCGGGCGATCAGCGCCGCCCGGCCGGCCTGCAGCACCTGGTCGGCCATGGGGTAGAGGACCTGTTCTTCCTTGAGGTTGTGCTGCTGCATCATGATCAGCAGCGTCTCCGCCCCGCCCAGGAAGTCCTCGGCCCGGCGCTGCGCCAGCGCTTGCTTCATGCCCTCCAGCAACTCCTCCATCTGCCGGTGTTCCATGCGCATGATGCGGGTCGGGCCAAGCGGGCTGGTCTGCGCCTCCAGCGCGGGAAAGAGCACTTCCTCCTCCATGCGGAAGTGCTGGGCCGTGGCCTCGGCAAAGGCGCGGAAGCCGGCCTCGCAGGCCGCCCAGTCGCGCCGCGCGGCGGCATCTTCGGCTTGGGCGAAGAGGTCGTCGCAATGGTGGTGATCGGATCCCAGATAACGGCTGATGCTGTCCATGGTCATGTCCTGAATAGATGAGGTTGGCAGGCGGTCCGGCCGGATGCCGGCGTGGGACACCCGGTTGCGGCCCTGGAAAAATTGTTGACCAATCCGCTCGGAGAATCTTTGATCCAGATCAAGGCAGGACCGCCCGGCAGGCGCTAAGCTGCTTTCCAAGTTGCCGGCGGCATCCGCGTTCGGCAGCGCCGATCAGTTGCCGAACAAGGGAGGTCTCCGTCCAAAAACATGCATTCAATATATATCTTTGACGCTCCGTTCGCGGAGCACTGGTATTCGGACTTCAGCGTATTCTGGGAGAGAACATGAGCCAATCGTTCACCAAGTCCATGGCGCGCAACATCTTTTACGGCGGGGCGGCGTTTTTCTTCCTGCTCTTCGTCGGCCTGACCTTCGACACCGTGCACACCCTGCCCAAGCGCGACCACCGCGAGAACATCACCGAGCAGGTGGTACGCGGCAAGCACGTGTGGGAGCGCAACGACTGCATCGGCTGCCACACCCTCTACGGCGAGGGCGCCTACTATGCCCCCGAGCTCGGCAACGTCTATCAGCGGCGCGGCGGCGAATTCATCAAGGCCTGGATCAAGGGCCAGCCGACCGGCGTGCCCGGGCGGCGGCAGATGCCCCAATTCCACCTGACCGAGCAGGAGCTGGACGACGTGGTGGCCTTTTTGAAGTGGGCCTCCGAGGTCAACACCAGCAACTGGCCCCCGAACATCGAAGGTTAACGGCGCACAACAAGGAGTGCTATCTATGCAATACCAATCTCAAGCGGTGGCGAAACCGTACTTCATCGCGGCGCTGGGGCTGTTTTTCGGGCAGATCATCTTCGGCCTGATCATGGGCTACCAGTACGTGGCCGGCGATTTCCTCTTCCCGGCCATTCCCTTCAACGTGGCGCGCATGGTGCACACCAATCTGCTCATCGTCTGGCTGCTCTTCGCCTTCATGGGCGCAGCCTACTATCTGGTGCCGGAGGAGTCGGAAACGGAGCTCTTCAGCCCGCGGCTGGCCTTGGCCATGTTCTGGGTCTTCCTGATCGCCGGGGCCCTGACCATTCTCGGCTACCTGATGGTGCCCTATGCCGCGCTTGCCGAGATGACCGGCAACAATCTCCTGCCGACCATGGGGCGCGAGTTTCTGGAGCAGCCGCTGATCACCAAGGTGGGCATCGTCGTGGTGGCGCTGGCTTTCCTCTTCAACATCTCCATGACGGTGCTGAAGGGCCGCAAGACTTCCATCACCCTGGTGCTGCTGCTGGGCCTCTGGGGGCTGGCGGTGTTCTTCCTCTTCTCCTTCTACAACCCGTCCAACCTGGTGCTGGACAAGTACTTCTGGTGGTGGGTGGTGCATCTGTGGGTGGAAGGCGTGTGGGAGCTGATCCTCGGCGCCATTCTGGCCTTCGTGCTGATCAAGGTGACCGGCGTCGACCGCGAGGTCATCGAGAAGTGGCTCTACGTCATCATCGCCATGACGCTGATCACCGGTATCCTCGGCACCGGGCATCACTACTACTGGATCGGTGCGCCGGAGTACTGGCAGTGGCTGGGTTCTGTCTTCTCCGCCATGGAGCCGATTCCCTTCTTCATGATGACGGTCTTCGCCTTCAACATGGTGAACAAGCGCCGCCGCGACCACCCCAACAAGGCCGCCACCCTGTGGGCGCTGGGCACCGCGGTGATGGCCTTCCTGGGCGCCGGCGTCTGGGGCTTCCTGCACACCCTGGCCCCGGTCAACTACTACACCCACGGCACCCAGATCACGGCGGCCCACGGCCATCTGGCCTTCTTCGGCGCCTACGCCATGATCAGCCTGACCATCATCTCCTACGCCATGCCCATCCTGCGCGGCCGCGTCGCCAACAGCCCCGCCGCCCAGCGCTGGGAGATCGCCGGCTTCTGGCTGATGGTGACGTCCATGCTGGCCATCACCCTGTTCCTGACCGGGGCCGGCATCCTGCAGGTCTGGCTGCAGCGCTACAGCGACACGCCGCTGCCGTTCATGGTGGTGGCCGAGAAGGTGGCGCTCTTCTACTGGATGCGCGAGGTGGCCGGCTTCACCTTCCTGGCCGGCCTGATCTCCTATCTCGCCAGCTTCTTCGTGGTGGGCCAGGAAGCCTGGGAGCACAAGCCGGCTGCCGCGGGCGCCTACGCCAAGTGAGCGCTCAAGGCACTGGGGCATCGGGAAGGGGGCATCCCGCCTCCTCCCGGCCCTCCCACCAAGCTCGTTGTGACTGGAGATGACCATGCAAGCACAAAGCATCAGCGCGGATGAGCCGCATGCCGGCGCCCTGCCGGGCGACTTCGCCATTTGGGTCTTCATCTTCGCCGAACTGCTGGTTTTCGGCATCCTGTTCCTGGCCTACGCCTTTGCGCGCAGCCAGCATGTGGAGCTGTTCAACGCTTCCCAGCTTACCCTCAACCGGGCGGCGGGCCTGGCCAATACCCTGGTGCTCATCACCAGCAGCTACTTCGCGGCCCGCGCCGTGGCGGCCATCAAGCTGGGCCAGGCACGCGCCTGCGCCCACTGGCTGCTGGGCACCCTGGGCCTGGGCGGCGTGTTCATCGTCATCAAGCTCGCGGAGTTCCACGCCAAGTTCTCGGCCGGCATCTCCCTGAGCACCAACACCTTCTACATGTTCTACCTGTCCCTGACCATGTTCCACTTCATGCACGTGCTGCTGGGCATGGTGATCCTGGCGGTGGTGATGCACAAGGCCCGGCGCGGCGCCTACAGCGCGGCGGAGCACACGGGCGTGGAGACCGGCGCCTCCTACTGGCACATGGTGGACCTGGTCTGGATCGTGCTGTTCGCGCTGGTTTACATCATTCGGTGAGGGCGCCATGCACTCGGACGATCGGAAAACAAGCCTGCGCATGCGGCCCTGCACCCGCATCTGGCTGCTGCTGGTGCTGCTGACCCTGGTCAGCTTCGCCATCGGCGAGGCGCAGCTGGGCGGCACGGCGGTCATGCTTTTCGTGTTGGCGCTGGCCCTGCTCAAGGGGCGCCTGGTGGCGAGCCACTTCATGGGGCTGCGCCGGGCGGCCTTCCTGTGGCGCTTCGTGATGGCCTCCTACCTGCTGACGGTCGGGGGCATGGTGGCCGCCGCCTATCTGCTGGCGGCCTGATTTTCGGACTTATCTACGCAAGAGGCGAATCCCATGCGACACAACGCTTCCAATCTGGCCGTGGCGCCCGCGCCGCGCGAAACCGAACAGGCGCTGCCCTTCTACCAGCCCGCGGCGCATGAAATCGCGCTCTTCGAACACGCCTGGCGCAACCAGCTGCCGCTGCTCATCAAGGGACCGACCGGCTGCGGCAAGACGCGCTTCGTCTCATACATGGCGCAGCGTCTGGGGCGGCCGCTCTACACCGTGGCCTGCCACGACGACCTGAGCGCCGCCGATCTGATCGGCCGGCATCTGATCGGCGACGGCGCCACCTACTGGAGCGACGGTCCGCTGACCCGCGCCGTGCGCGAGGGCGGCATCTGCTATTTGGACGAAGTGGTGGAGGCGCGCAAGGACACCACCGTGGTCCTGCATCCGCTGTCCGACGACCGACGCATCCTGCCCATCGAGCGCACCGGCGAGACGCTGCAGGCGCCGCCGGAGTTCATGCTGGTGGTGTCCTACAACCCCGGCTACCAGAATTTCCTCAAGAGCATGAAGCCCAGCACGCGCCAGCGCTTCGTCTCGCTGCGCTTCGACTTCCCGGCACCAGCCGCGGAGCAGGAGATCGTCATGGCGGAGACCGGCATCGACGGGCCGGCGGCCAAGCGTCTGGTCTCCCTGGCCCAGGCCTTGCGCGCGTTGCGGGAGCACGATCTGGAGGAAGTGGCCAGCACCCGGCTGCTGGTCTACGCCGCCAAGCTCATCCAGGGCGGCTTCGATCCCCTGGAGGCCTGCCGGGCCGCGCTGGTCGAGCCGCTCACCGACGACGAGGAGACGGCGGCGGCCTTGATGGAAGTGGTGCAAACCCTTTTCGCGCGGTGAGGTGCCGATGATGCTATGGTCCAAAAGCAAAGCCCGCGTGGCGATCCTGGAAACAGATTGCCAGCGCTTGAGTCGGGAGAACGCCGCCCTCCAGGCGCAGCTCGCCGCCCTGCAGGAGGAGCGCGATCATTGGCATGCGCGGAGCGAGATGCTGGAAGCGCAGCGCACCTGGAGCGGACAACTGTTTGCGAAACTGGCCGCTTTCGGCGATTCCATCGGCGGCGTGCGACTGTCCTTCGCCGAGCTGGCCCGCATCCTGCACGCCGAGCGGGAATCCGTCCTGCTGGCCGCCAGCGAATCGGACGGCAACCGGCTGGCATTCCAGCGCATCACCGAAAACCTGCGGCTCATGCTGGCGGGCACCCGGGAAACCGTTGCTAGCGTCGACGCGCTCAACGGGCGCGTCAATGAGATCGAAGGCATCGTGCAGCTCATCCAGGAGATCGCCGACCAAACCAATCTGCTGGCCCTGAACGCGGCCATCGAGGCGGCACGGGCCGGCGAGCAGGGGCGCGGCTTTACGGTGGTTGCCGACGAGGTGCGCAAACTCGCCGAACGGACGACGCGGGCTACCGGCGAGATCTCCAGCCTGGTGGCTTACATCCGCGAGGAAATGCGGCAGGCCCGGCAGGTGATGGAAGTCCGGTCCGCCGATACGCGCCGCTTCAGCGAAGAGAGCAGTGCCGCCATGCACAGCATGGAAAAGCTGCTCGACCTCTCCCGGCGCATGGAGGGCGCCATTTCCGGTTCTTCCCTGCTGAGCAACATCCAGTTGGCCAATATCGAGGAGCTCTTGCTCAAGCTGGAGGTGTACAAGGTGCTCATGGGCCTGTCGCCGATGACAGCCGACGACATTCCCGATGAGACCGGGTGCAGCCTGGGACAGTGGTATTACGCGGGCGAAGGCAAGGCGTTGTTTTCCCACATACCCGGCTATCGGGAGCTGGAGGAGCCGCACAAGGCGGTGCACGTGCACGCCCGCCGCGCCGTGACGTGCCACCATGCCGGCGAGCGCGAGGCGGCGATGGAGGCGCTGGGTCGCATGGAGCAGGCGCACGCGGTGGTCATGGACGGCTTCGGACGGATGCTCCGGCGCCACGGGATTTTGGGTGAATCGGACGTTGGAAGGGACATGGCCCACGCCGGCGTGCGGGAGCAGGCACATGCATAAGACGCAGCGACAACGCCGCTACTTCCAGGCCGGCTTTCTGCTGCTGTTCATCCTGGCGCCGGTTTTCGACATTTTCCGGCTGGACCTGTACCAGAAGCACTTCTTCTTTTTCGGGCTGCACTGGACGCTGGGCCTGGATGATCTGGCCGCCGGGCGCATCGGCATCGGCGAGGCCATGGTCAATCTGACGTTGCGCGGCTTTCTGCCGATCGCGGCGGTGGTCGGCGCGGGCATCTGGATGTCGCTGCGCTACGGCCGGCTCTACTGCGGCTGGCTGTGCCCCCACTTCTCGGTGGTGGAAAGCCTCAACGGATTGATGCGCCGCGCCATCGGCAAGCACAGCCTGTGGGACCGCCAGCGGTTGCCGGAGCAGGACCCCGACGGCAGCCGCGTGCGGCCGAATCGCTGGTACTGGCTGCTGCTGACGCCCGCGGGCCTGGCCGTCGCCTTCGTCTGGGCCACGGTGCTGCTCACTTATCTGCTGCCGCCGGCGGTGGTTTACGGCAACCTGTGGCATGGCGCCCTGACCCGCAATCAGGCCCTGTTCATCGGCGCCGGCACGCTGCTGTTCTTCATCGATTTCACCCTCGCCCGCCACCTGTTCTGCCGCTTCGGCTGCGCCGTCGGCCTGTTTCAGAGCTTCGCCTGGATGGCCAACCGGCGGGCGCTGGTGATCGGCTATGACCGCCGCCGGGCGGCGGCTTGCGCCGACTGCAACGCCGCCTGCGAGCATGCCTGCCCGATGCGACTGCGGCCGCGCAGCATCAAGCGCCAGATGTTCGCCTGCACCCAGTGCGGCCGCTGCGCAAGCGCCTGCGGCGAGGTCCAGCGCGGCAACCCGCAGGGATCGCTGCTGCAGTGGGTGCAGGGCGACTGCGCCCTGGACAAATCGGCCCGCGACTTCGGGCAGCATCCGCCGTCGCCGGGCCACTGCTTCCCGCGCGCCGGCGCGGCGGGAGAAGTGAAGCCGCTGATTGCACACGGCCTGGCCTCTTCCGCCAGGCGGGGAGGATAGCATGGAGGAGCAGATCGGCGCCCTGTGGCATCGCCTGATTACCCGCGCCGCCGAGCGGCGCTACCCGGAAGCGGCGGTGACCCTCGACGGCCTCGGCAAGACCGCGGGCATCCTGTTTCGCGCCCTGGGCGGTGACGGCGGCCTGACCGTCGAGGCCGCCACGGCGACCGCCCACGGCGCCCGCCGCGGCATGCTGCAGCGCCTGGCCGGCGACAGCCGGAAAGTGGAGCTGACTTGGCTGGACGAGGCGACCCTGCGCCTGCCGGGGGCCATCGATCTTTTCCCCACGCGCGCGCTGAACCGCGATCTCTATCTCTGGCTCATTGCCCTGGCGGCCACGTCCGCGGCGGCGGAGCAGCCCTGGCTGCTGCGCAGCCAGCAGGCCACGCTGCAGGCCTTCGCGCGCTTTCCGGGCATGCGCGCACGCTACGCGCGGCTGTTGGAGCCGGCGCTGGCCCTGCGTCCGGCGCCCGAGCGGCTGCCTGCCGACGAGGCGGCGCAGGAGCGCGCCATTCGCGCCGCGCTCCGGCAGCCCGGCAGCGTCGCTGCCCTGCCGCCCGCCAGGCGCCCGCCCCATCCCGTGCACCTGTGGCTGCATCCCAATCCGCCCGTCGGCGCAGCGGACAACGTGGCCGGAGCGGCGGAGCTGCCGCCGCCGGAGTGCGACGGCGGCAGCCGGAATGCGGCGGATCAGCGCCGCCGGCAGGCCGAGCGGGTGGAAATGCCGGACAACAAGAGCGGCTTCATGCTGTTCTTCCGTGCCGAGAGCATTCTCAGCTGGGCCGAGTACGTGCGCGTGAACCGTCCCACCGAGGAGGACGACGCGACCGGCGCCGAGCAGGCCGCCGACGATCTGGACCGTTTGAGCGTGGCCCGCGACCAGAAAGCCGTGGCCTCGCGCCTGCGCTTTGATCTGGATCTGCCTTCCGCCGCGGTGGACGACGTCCCGCTGGGCGGCGGCATCCTGCTGCCGGAGTGGCACTACCGCAAGCGGGCGATGCAGCCCGAGCACTGCCGCGTCCAGCCCCTGATCGCCCAGCGGGCCGTCCCCTGCGCCCTGCCGTCCCACTTGGCGGCCACCGCGCGGCGCATCCGCAGCCAGTTCCAGGCCCTGGCCCCGGCGCGGGTCTGGCTCAAGGGCCAGTTCGACGGTCCCGACCTGGATCTGGACGCCTGCGTGCGGGACAGCGCCGAGCGGCACAGCGGCGCCTTGGCCGGCGAGCGTGGCCTGTACCGGGCGCAGCATCGCCGCGATCGCGATCTGGCCTGCCTGCTGCTGGCCGATCTGTCCCTGTCCACCGACGCCTGGGTGAGCGACGAGGCGCGCGTCATCGACGTGATCCGCGACGGCCTTTTCCTCTTCGCCGAAGCGCTGTCCGCCAGCCAGGACCGCTTCGCCCTCTACGGCTTCAGCTCCCTGCGCCGCGACAACGTGCGCTTCCACACCCTGAAGGACTTCGGCGAGAGCTACGGCGCCCAGGTGCGCGGCCGCATCGCCGCGGTCAAGCCCGGCTACTACACGCGCATGGGCGCGGCCATCCGCCACGCCAGCGTGCTCCTCGAGCGCGAGCGCGCCGGACAGCGCCTGCTGCTGCTCCTGACCGACGGCAAGCCCAACGACTTGGACCAGTACGAAGGGCGCTACGGCGTGGAGGACACCCGGCAGGCGGTGCTGGAGGCGCGCCGGCGCGGCCTGCTGCCTTTCTGCGTCACCATCGACGAAAAAGCCGGCGGCTATCTGCCGCACCTGTTCGGGCCCGGCGGCTACGTGGTGATCCGCAAGCCCGCGGAGCTGCCGCGGCGCCTGCCGCTGCTTTATGCCCAGCTGACCCGTTGACGATCCGCGGACGGTCGCCACCGCATCGAGGAGCCGGCCATGCACCTGACCCTTTACACCGACTATGCCCTGCGCGTGCTCATCTATCTCGGCCGCCAGCGCGACCTCCTGACCACCACCGGCGAGATCGCGCGCTACCACGGCATTTCCAAGAACCACTTGATCAAGGTGGTGCACCACCTGGGCAACTGGGGCTACATCCGCAGCGTGCGGGGCCGCGGGGGCGGCATCCAGCTGGCCCGCGCCCCGGAGGCCATCAACGTCGGCGAGGTGGTGCGCCGCGCCGAAGAGGACCTGCATCTCGTCGACTGCTTCGGCAGCTGCGGCCGGCGCTGCGTGATCGAGCACAGCTGCGCTCTGAAGGGCGCACTGCACGAGGCGCTGGAACAGTTCCTGGCGGCGCTGGACCGCTACACCCTGGCCGATTTCCTGCGGATGCCGGCGCCGGCGCTGGGCTATATGCGGCCTTGATCCAGATCAAGGCGCCGCCCCTGCCGCTGGGCTAGGATGGATGCATCCTGGGCAGCGTGCTGCGCGGCGGGGTGGTGCGCACCCTGGCCTGCGCGCCAATTCTTGAGTGATTTGCTCGGGTATGGGGCTTCATTGGACATGCAAGGAGGAGATGATGGGTACGAATGATTCCATGGATACGCAAGCGCAGGGCATCGCCGGCCACGGGGCTTTTTTCCAGGCCACCAATCTCAGCACCGATGAGGCGGAGCGCGCCACCTCCTGGGTGCGCAAGCACGTGGACCGGCGCACCATCGACCTCGGCGAGCGCATCGACGACATCCGCGACCACATGTGGGAGCTGGAGAAGGAGGGCGAGATCATCGTCCACCGCATCCGCGACGAGCACGCGCCGGTGATGACGAAAACGCTGTACGGCTGGGACAAGCGCATCCCCACCAAGCAGCTCTGGCATCACAAGTCCTGTGGCCAGTGCGGCAACATCCCAGGCTACCCGACGAGCCTCCTGTGGCTCATGAACGAGCTCGGCCAGGTGCCGGGGCGCGACTATCTGGACGAGACCGACCAGACCTCCTGCACGGCCTGGAACTATCACGGCTCCGGCATCGGCAACGTCGAGTCGCTGGCCGCCGTGTTCCTGCGCAATTTCCACCAGGCCTACGTCTCGGGCAAGCAGCACGGCTATGGTCCCGGCTATTTCTATCCCCTGGTGCACTGCGGCACCTCCTTCGGCAATTACAAGGAGGTGCGCAAGTATCTGATCGAGAGCGCCGAGCTGCGCGAGAAGGTGAAGAAGATCCTCGGCAAGATCGGCCGCTTGGTGGACGGCAAGATCGTCATCCCCGAGGAGATCGTGCACTACTCCGAGTGGCTGCACGTCATGCGCAATCGCATCGCCTCCGACCTGCAGAAGATCGACGTGTCCCACATCCGGACCACCGTGCATCCGGCCTGCCACGTCTACAAGATGGTGCCCGAGGATGCCATCTACGATCCGGATGTGCTGGGCGGCAACCGGGTGGCCGTCACCACCTCGGTGCTGATGGCCCTGGGCGCGCAAGTGATCGATTATTCCACCTGGTATGACTGCTGCGGCTTCGGCTTCCGGCACATCATCTCCGAGCGCGAATTCACCCGTTCCTTCACCATCGACCGCAAGATCAAGGTGGCGCAGGAAGAGGCCAAGGCCGACGTCATGGTGGGACATGACACCGGCTGCATCACCACCATGGACAAGAACCAGTGGATCGGCCGTGCCCACGAGAAGAACTACTCCATGCCGATCATGGCCGACGTGCAGTTCGCGGCGCTGGCCTGCGGCGCCGATCCCTTCAAGATCGTGCAGCTGCAGTGGCATGCCTCGCCCTGCGAGGAGCTGGTCGAGAAGATGGGCATCTCCTGGTCCGAGGCCAAGAAGCAATTCGAGCAGTACCTGAAACAAGTCGAGGCCGGCAACGTCGAATACCTGTACGACCCCAACCTGGCGCTGGTGAGTGCCCAGCAGGTCGGCCCAATTTAAGGAGACATGAAGCATGGCGTCGAGTGCGGAACAGACGGGCAAGCGGCTGCGGCCGACTTTCGCGGAGATCGGCCTGCCGCGCATCCGCGCGGTGGTGGATGACTTCTACGACCGCATCCAGCGGCATCCCACCCTGGCCGAGCCCTTCGGCATCGTAAGCGACTGGGACGAGCACAAGGCCCACCTCACCCATTTCTGGTGGATCAGCCTGGGCGGCCCGCGCTTCCGGCCGGACGGCTACAACCTGATCGACAAGCACGCTCCGGTCGGCGTGACCCCGGCCCTGATCGACGACTGGCTCGCACTCTTCGCCCAGACCCTGGCCGACCACCTGCCGCCCGAACTGGCCGCCGCCTGGCTGGAACGGGCGGTCAACATGGGTCGCTCCCTGCGGCTCATGTGCGAGTTCTACCAAGAGCAGCAACCGACACCCTGATCGGCATTCAGTCCAAGGAGTTTGCCATGCACGCAGAAATCGCCACCTTTTCCCCCAAGCCGGTCCATCCCTTCGACGCCCGCGGCGTCGCCAAGCGCTTCCGCCATGCCGCCATCTTCGGGGCGCTGGACGCGCTGCAGCCGGGGGAGACCATGCGCTTTACCAACGACCACGATCCCCTGCCGCTGCTCGATCAACTGCACGCGCGCTACGGCGACGGCGTGCAGATCGAGTACGTGGAGCGGCAGCCGGGCCAGATCGTCATCGACTTCACCCGGCGCTAAGGCCATGCAGCTCTCCAGCCCCGCCCCGGACTTCAGCGATCCCCTGGGCCTGCTGGGCGCCTGCCACGGCCGCATCAAGGCCCAGTGCGCCACCCTGCTGCGCCTGCCCGATTACCTGCGGACGCACGGCTGCGACGAGCAGGTGCGCCAGGCGGCGGCCAAGGCCCTGCGCTACTTCGACAGCGCCGGCCGCCATCACCACGAGGACGAGGAAGCGAATCTCTTTCCGATCCTGCACCGCCACGCCACCGCCACCGGCGGCCATGCCGTGTTGCAGACCCTGCATCAGCTCGAAACGCAGCACCGGGCGATGGAACAGGCCTGGGCGGAGCTGGCGCCCCTGCTGCGCCGACTGGCCCAGGGCGAGATGGTGGCGCCGGAAGCGTTGCCGGTGGCACGCTTCGCCGAGCTCTACCACGCGCACATGGCCACCGAAGACGAACACATCCTGCCTTTGGCGCGGCAAGTGCTGTCGGCGGCCGATCTGCAGGTCCTGGGCCGGCACATGGCCGAGCGGCGCAAGGCCGGCGCTTGACGCAGATCAATGCCGGGCGGGCCGGATGCTGGCAAGCTGGGGACATCCGATCCGAGGAGGTGAACCATGCAGGCATTTCATCCTTTCCGCGATTTGCGGGGACAGGACCCGGTGGCGGTGCGCAGCCAGGCCTTTGCGCTGGCGCGCGACCTGCATCCGGGGCAGACGGCGGGATTGCTGGTGGCGGAGGAGCCCACGCTCCTGATGCAGAGCGTCAATCTGCAGGTGCGCCACCGCCTGCACTGGGAAGCCGAGCCCATGGCGGCCGGCGGCTGGCGCGTCGAGCTGCGGCACCGCGACGACGTGGAGCCGGGCACCCTGATGGAGCTGCTGGGCCGCGACCACGAGCGGCTCGACCGGCTCTTCGCCGAGGCGCTGCACAGGGTCAACGCCAATGACGTGCCGACCGCCGCGCCGCTGCTGGACTCCTACACCCTTGGCCTGCGGCGCCACGTGCACGTGGAAAACCTCATTTTGGCCCCGGCCCTCGAAGTGCCGCGGGAGCCGGTGACGGTGATGCTGGAGGAGCACGAGCGCATCGTCGAGCAGCTGGACATCCTGGCGTCCTTCTTCGAGGACGGGCTGCCGGCGGCGGGGGAGGTGGCGCCCTTCTTCGCTCTGCTGTCCGGTTCCCTGGCCAAGCACGAGGCGCGCGAGGAGCAGAACCTCTTCCCCCTTTGGGACGCCGCCCTGAAGCTCCGGCACGCCGAGGCCGAGCAGGCCGCGCTGCTGGAGCGCGTCAAGGGCATCCTGGCGGGCAGCGAGGACGACCGGCTCAGCCACTGAGCCGGTCGCCGGTGCTTCGGCCGGCGGGGGTGCGCCTCAGGCGGCCCGCGCCGCCAGTTCCGACAGCACGGTGGCCGATTGCGGCTGCAGCAGCCCGTCGATGGCCGGATACAGCTCGTTTTCCTCCTTGGCGTCGTGCTGTTCCAGGATCACCTGCACCGTGCCCATGACCTCCAATGCCTCCTCGGCGTCCTGGGACAGGATGGCCTCCAGGACCTCCTCGAAAAAGGCGCGCAGGTCCTTGTGCCCCTTGCGCAGGATGTGGGTCAGCGGGTCATCCGCGTTCCCGGGCGCGCCCTCGAAGGCCGGAAAGAGAAAGGTCTCCTCCACCCGCATGTGGTTCTCGATGCCGCGTCGGAAGGCGCTGAAATGCTCCTGCGCCAGCGCCCAATCGCCAGCGCCGATGGCTTGGCGCGCCGCTTCGAACAAGGCGTCGGCCCGGTGATGATCCTCGATGAAAGCCGCCTGCAAAGTCTCCATGCTCGCTTCTCCCGTTGGTTCAGGCCCGTTGCGCCGTCCTGCCGCAACCTGCCTTCCATTCTTGTCTAAATGCCGGGAAGCGTCCTTGACCCAAATCAAGGCGCTCCGGCCGGCGGCGGGCGTACATTGGTTTCTGAGGCGCGCCGCCTTGCCGTGACGCGCCTCGGGGGTCCGCGCACCCGGCGATGTCGCGTCCGTTCGCATGTCACAAGGAGTCAGTCATGCAAGTCACCCTGCTTACCTCCAAATGGTGCCCCACCTGCCCCGAAGCGGAGAAAGTCTGGTCGGAAGTCGCCCGCCAGCGGCCGATCGAGTATCAGGTCCTCGACGTGGCCGACAAGGCGGGACGCACCCTGGTCAGCAACCTGCGCATCAAGTCCGTGCCCGCCCTGGTGGTGGACGGCAAGCTGAAGGCGGTGGGCGTGCACTCCCTGGGCGAGGCCCTGAAGATGGTGGACAGCGCCGCTTAGGGGCGGGCCCGCCGCCGGTCTCCTTGCCTTCCGGGGAAATATAAAGCCTGCCGGCGGCCTTTCGCCCGTCCGTGGGCAGTTCCAGGCTGCGCCCCACACAGTTTCCGTACTGCATCACGCGCCGGGCAAGCCGGCGCGTATCGTCTTGCGGTGGCTTGGCGCCTGGCCGCGATGCGGGTGACGGCAGCGTTAAAGCGCACATCCCGCAGCATCAGGTAAAAAAACGGCCTCTTTTCAATTTCGAGTGGGTAAGCTGGACCTGAGCAGGTACGGGATCGGGTATGACTGACAAGCTGTTTGAGGCTGCCTTGGGGGTCTCTCCGCCGTGGCAGGTGACGGGCGCGGACTTCGATTTGGCGGCCAAGACGCTCACCATCCGGGTGGACTTCATCGCCGGCAGCCGCTTCGCGCTGGCTGGCGTGGAGGGCCAGCATCCGGTTCACGACACCGTCGCCAAGCGTTACCGGCACCTGAACTTCTTCCAGCACGAGTGCTTCCTGGAAGTGCGTGTCCCCCGGGTAAAGCTGCCCGATGGCAGCGTCCGCCAGGTCGATCCGCCGTGGGCCGGCAAG